>CAIWVP010000119.1 GCA_903916195.1 uncultured Verrucomicrobiota bacterium
TCCGCGCAGTGCGGCCGGGAGACCGGGTGCCAGCCATTCCGCCGGGAACATGACCGCGGCGGCGACGACCGGTCCGGCGAGCGGACCGCGACCGGCCTCATCGACGCCCGCGAGCCGCATCAGGCCGGTGGCGTGCAAGGCGCGCTCATGGGCGAAACGATCGATCTCGATGGACGGTGCGGGCAACGGCTTGACGTTCCTCGCGCCCCTTGGCCGGCGCAACAGGGAAGCCGTGTGCCCGGTCCTGGTGAAGTGAAGCGTCTTCGACTCCGCGTGCCGGGCCGGCTAGCATGCTCGCGTGTCCGACATCCACGACGTCGCCATCGTCGGCTCGGCCTTCGCCGGATCCTTGACGGCCATGATCGCGCGCCGGCTCGGCCGCTCGGTCGTGCTCATCGAACGCGGACGGCATCCGCGCTTCGCCATCGGCGAATCGTCGACCCCGCTCGCCAACCTGTTGCTCGAGGACCTGGCGACGCGCTACGACCTGCCCAGGTTGCGGCCGTTCGTGAAGCACGGTGCGTGGCGGCGCGCGTATCCCGGGGTGGCTTGCGGACTGAAGCGCGGATTCTCGTTCTACCATCACATCCCCGGCGAGCCGTTCGTGCCGATGGCGGACCGGGGCAACGAACTGCTGGTCGCGGCCAGCCCGGACGACGAACTCGCGGACACGCATTGGTTCCGGCCCGACTTCGACCACTTCTTCCAGCGCGAGGCGGAGTCGCTCGGCGCCACGTACCTGGACGAGACGCGTCTCGATCGCGCCGAGGAGCAGGGCGACCACATGATTTTGTCCGGGACCCGTCTCGGGAAGCCGGTCGCGGTCCGGGCACGCTTCGTCGTGGACGCCAGCGGGCCGCGCGGATTTTTGCATCGGGCGCTCGGGCTCGGCGAGGCCCCGTTCGCTGGCTACCCGGAAACGGAGGCGCTCTATTCGCACTTCACCGGGGTCCGGCGTTGGGACGAGCTGCATCCGGCGGCCGGCCAGCCGCCTTTCCCGGTCGACGACGCGGCGTTGCACCACGTGTTCCCCGGCGGTTGGATCTGGGTGCTGCGCTTCGGCAACGGCATCACCAGCGCGGGCGTGTCGATGTCCCGGGCGGCCGCCGACGAGATCGGTCTCGCGGAGGGAGCTCCGGCGTGGGGACGCCTGCTCGCGCGGCTGCCGTCGGTCGCGGCGCAGTTCGTCGATGCACGGCCGGTACGCGGGTTCACGCACGCGCCGCGTCTCTCCTTCCGCAGCGCGCAGAGCATCGGCCGCCGATGGGCGATGTTGCCGTCATCGGCCGGGTTCATCGATCCGCTGTTGTCGACGGGCTTTCCGCTGACGTTGCTGGGCGTCGAGCGGATCGCGCGGATGCTGGAAGATGCGCCGGTGCCCGCGCCGGGAGCGCTCGCTGCCCACACGATCGAGACCGACGGCGATCTCACCGCCGCGGCCGCACTGATCGGCGCGCTCTTGGGTCGCATGGACCGGCCCGCCGATCTTCACCGGCTGCTGATGCTCTACTTCGCCGCGGCGAGCTTCAGCGAGACGGCCCGTCGTTTGGGGCGCCCCGGGCTCGCCGGAGGCTTCCTGCTGCGGAAACATCCGACCTTCGGTGCCGGCTGGGGTCGCATCGTCGAGGACACGACCGCGGGCCGGCTCGCGGGGGAAGCGTTGTCGGATGCGGTCGATTCGGCGATCGCGCCGATTGATGTCGGCGGCTGGAACGATCCCGGACGGCGCAACTGGTACCCGGTCGCCTTCGCGCCGCTCTTCGCGGCAGCGGACCGCTTGGGCACGAACCGGGCCGGGATCCGGGCGATGCTGGTCCGCGCGGGGGTCGCTGCGTCGGCGATCCCATCCGACCTCTGGATGCCGGATCTTTTGGGCGACGCCGGGTGGTCGACCGTCGCGGTCGCAAGAGGTCGCAAGAGGCCATGAGAGCAGGAGGGAACGGGATTTGTCGGTCGCGGGCCTCCGACCGATCTGGTCGCGACGCGCCCGCGAAGCTTTTGCGACTCGATGGGCCGTCCTCCGCTCCGCGGCGAGGCGGGCCTTTCGTTCCCACGATGGCGTTCGAGGGGGACTCCTTCGTGGGCCTCCCGGTCACCGGACTTGCCGTCCACCGTTCCGGGTCGGTTTTCTGGAACAGCGGGCAAGTGGCGTCTTGACCAACGATGGGTCCGCCGGGCATCAGGGAGGGGAGCCGACGAATTTTCCGTTGCTGAGTGGCAGCGGTCACGGCGGGCTTGGGCGATGAAACCGTGTGTCATCCCCAAGCCCGCTTTTTTTTTGCCGGCGGCGACCTTGACCTTGTCATCCCGCAAGCCCCGGCCATTCTCCCCTCCGAATTATGCTGAAAGCCGGAATCGTCGGGTTGCCCAACGTGGGCAAATCCACCCTCTTCAACGCCGTCACCCGCACCCGGAAGGCGCAGGCCGCCAACTACCCGTTCTGCACGATCGACCCGAACGTCGGCATCGTCACCGTCCCCGACGAGCGGTTGCAGGTGCTCCAGCAGATCGCGAAGACCACCGTGGTCATCCCGGCGGTGATCGAGTTCGTGGACATCGCCGGACTGGTGAAGGGCGCGAGCGCCGGCGAAGGCCTGGGCAACAAGTTCCTCACGCACATCCGGGAAGTGGACGCCATCGTCCAGGTCGTCCGCTGTTTCGAGGACGCCGATATCCACCATGTCGCCGGCAACGTGGACCCGGTCCGCGACATCGAGACCATCACGACGGAACTGGTGCTCTCCGATCTTGAATCGGTGAAGAAGCGCCTCCAGGGCGTGGCCAAGGACGCCAAGCGCGGTGACAAGGTGGCGCAGGCGGAGGAATCGGTGCTCAAGAAGCTGGAACCGCATCTCGACTCCGGGAAACCCGCGCTCACCTTGGAACTGACCGCGGAGGAGAAGTCGATCTCGCGCCTCTTCTGGCTGATGACGGACAAGCCGACGATCTTCGCGTGCAACGTCAAGGAATCCGACCTCGCGACGGCGGATGCCAATCCGTTCGTCGAGCAGGTCCGGGCCTACACCAAGAACCACTTCGCCTGCGAGGCCGTGGTCATCTCCGCGCAGATCGAGAGCGACTTGGTGGACCTCGCGCCCGAGGAGGCCGCAGAGTTCCTCAAAGAGCTCGGCGTGAAGGAATCGGGCGTCGGCGTCCTCATCCGCGCGACCTATCATCTGCTCGGGCTGCGGACCTACTTCACGGCGGGCGAAAAAGAGGTCCGGGCGTGGACCATCCACGTCGGCGACACCGCGCCCAAGGCCGCGGGCGTCATCCACAGCGATTTCGAGCGCGGTTTCATCAAGTCCGAGACCGTGGCCTATGCCGATCTGGTGTCCTGCGGGTCGGTGGCGGCGGCGCGCGACAAGGGGCTCTACCGGATGGAAGGCAAGGAGTACGTCGTCGCGGACGGCGACGTGCTGGTCTTCAAGTTCAATGTCTGAACTGGCCGCGCCATCGACTGGCCGCGATCCGCTCGGGATCCGTGGCCGGTCGTGACGGCCCGGTGCGACGGATCGTCCTCGTCGCCGCCTTGGTCATCTCGTTCGGTGTCCAAGCGGTGGGTGTCACCGTCGACCCGTTGGCGGCGCGGATACGCAACGAGTGGACCAAGGAGCAGATCCGTAACCAGCTCTTCGGCGGTGTCATGGAGTCCATCCGCGCGCTCGGGCTGCCCGGAGGCGAGCTGCCGCCTGCGCTCCGCGACGTTCCGGTGATGAGCAATCCTCCGCTCCAGGTGCCCGATCTTTGGTGGTGCCAGGTCCTCCGGAAGCGCCACGAGCTCCGCCGGGATCCCGGATTGAAATGAACCGCGGTGGGCCTCGGCCGGAAACTAAACCTTGCTCCCGCCTTGCCGGCGCGGCTAAACGTCCGCCCGATATCTCATGGGAAAAGCTCTCATCATCGCGGAAAAACCGTCCGTTGCCGGCGACATCGCCAAGGCGCTCGGCGGCTTCGACCGCAAGGACGGCGGAGACTACTACGAGAGCGACCAGTACGTCGTTTCTTCCGCGGTCGGCCATCTGTTGGAGCTCGCCGTGCCGGAGGAACACGAGATCCAGCGCGGCAAGTGGTCGTTCGACAAGTTGCCGCACATCCCGCCCCGCTTCGCGCTGAAGCCGATCGAGAAATCACAGGGCCGGCTCAAGACCCTGGCGAAACTCATCAAGCGGAAGGACGTGGACACGCTCATCAACGCTTGCGACGCGGGCCGCGAGGGCGAGCTGATCTTCCGCAACATCGCCGCCTACACCGGCGCGAAACAGCCCGTCCAGCGGCTTTGGCTCCAGTCCATGACCGCCGGCGCGATCCGCGACGGCTTCAAAGCCCTTCGCACCGACGCGCAGATGCGCCCGCTCGCCGACGCCTCGGTCTGCCGCTCGGAGTCCGATTGGCTCGTCGGCATCAACGGCACGCGGGCGATGACCGCCTTCAACTCGAAGACCGGCGGCTTCCATCTCACCACCGTCGGCCGCGTGCAGACGCCGACGCTCGCCATCGTGGTCGAGCGCGAGGTGAAGATCCGCAAGTTCGTGGCGCGCGACTACTGGGAGGTCATCGGCACCTTCGCCGCGGCGAAGGGCGGATATCCCGGCCGTTGGTTCGATGAGCGGTTCGCCCGCGGCGATGACAAGGATCCCGAGCTCAAGCCCGAGCGCCTCTGGGACCGCGTCCGCGCCGAGGGCATCCGCGCCAAGTGCCTGGGCAAGCCCGGTGTCGTCACCGAGGAGAGCAAGCCCACGACGTCGCTCTCGCCGTTGCTCTACGACCTCACGACCTTGCAGCGCGAGGCGAACGGCCGCTTCGGTTTCAGCGCGAAGAACACGCTCGGCCTCGCCCAGGCGCTCTACGAAAGGCACAAGGTCCTGACCTATCCCCGGACCGACGCCCGCGCGCTGCCGGAGGACTACGTCGCCACGGTGCGGCAGACCCTCGATTCGCTGCGCGATGTCGCGCCGCTCGGCGGGTTCGCCGAGAAGATCCTCAAGGAAGGCTGGGTCCGCCCGAACAAACGCATCTTCAACAACGCGAAGATCAGCGACCATTTCGCCATCATCCCCACGGGTGTCGTGCCCAAGAGCCTCTCGGAGCCCGAGCAGAAGCTGTACGACCTCGTCACCAAGCGGTTCTTGGCGGTGTTCTTCCCCGCGGCCGAGTTCTTGGAGACCACCCGCATCACCCGCGTCGAGGGCGAGCCTTTCAAGAGCGCCGGCAAGGTGCTGGTGAAGACCGGTTGGCTGGAGGTCTACGGGAAGGAGGCCGATTCCGACGACATGCCGAACCTCGCTCCGGTCGACCAGGGCGAACGCGTCGCCACCCGAGGCATCGAGGTGAAGGCGAGCGTCACCAAGCCGCCTCCCCGGTACACGGAAGCGACCTTGCTCTCGGCGATGGAAGGCGCCGGCAAGCTGGTGGACGACGAGGAACTGCGCGAAGCGATGAGCGAGCGCGGCCTGGGCACGCCGGCGACGCGGGCATCCATCATCGAAGGTCTCATCAGCGAGCAGTACATGCTCCGCGAGCTGCGCGAACTGAAGCCGACCGCCAAAGCGTCCTCCCTGATCACGCTGCTCAACGGCCTCGGCGTCGAGACGCTCACCAAGCCGGAGATGACCGGCAACTGGGAGTACCAGCTCAAGCAGATGGAGCGCGGCCAGCTCAAGCGCGAGCAGTTCATGGACGAGATCCGGCGGCTCACGCAGGACATCGTCGGCCGCGCCAAGCAGTTCGAGCACGACACCGTCCCGGGTGATTTCGGCGTGATCAAGGTGGCTTGCCCGAAGTGCGGCGGCGCCATCCACGAGAACTACAAGAAGTTCCAGTGCCAGACGTGCGACTTCGCGCTCTGGAAGATCGCCGCGGGCCGCCAGTACGAGCCGGCCGAGATCGAGGCGCTCATCCGTGACAAGCAGGTCGGTCCGCTCCAAGGCTTCCGCAGCAAGCAGGGCTTCCCGTTCGCCGCCGTCGTGAAGCTCACGCCCGGATTCGAGGCGAAGTTCGATTTCGGCGACGACAAGCAGGAGAACGGCGAGGCCGCCGTGGTCGATTTCACCGGCAAGGAACCCGTCGGCAAGTGCCCCAAGTGCGGCGCGCGCGTGTTCGAGAACGGGATGAACTACGTCTGCGAAAAATCGGCCGGCGCCGAGCGCAGCTGCACCTTCAAGACCGGGGCCATCATCCTCCAGCAACCAGTCGACCGCGCGCAGGTCGCCAAGCTGCTCGTCGACGGCAAGACCGACCTGCTCAAGGGTTTCGTGTCCAAGAAGACGAACCGGAAGTTCGAGGCCTTCCTGAAGCTGGACGCCGGCAAGGTCGGCTTCGAGTTCGCGCCGCGCGAGAAGAAGGGCACCGGCAAGTTCGCCAAGAAGGCGGCCGACGATGCGCCCGCGGAGAAGATCGATTTCACCGGCCAGACCTCGCTCGGGGCCTGCCCGAAGTGCAAGGGCAAGGTGTTCGAGGGGCCGTCGAGCTACGTCTGCGAACGCAGCCAGGCCGAGACCAAGAAGTGCACCTTCAAGATCGGCAAAGAGATCCTCCAGCAGCCGGTCGACCGTGAGGTCGCGGCACAGCTGCTGGCCGACGGACGCACCGACGTGCTCGACAAGTTCGTCAGCAAGGCAGGCAAACCGTTCCCGGCGCACCTCGTCCTCGGCGACAAGGGCAAGGTGGATTTCGAGTTCCCGCCGCGCTGAGCCGAAGTCATGGCCGCGCGCCGGGCCCGGGGGCGATATGAAGACGGGGCACGGCTTCGGAAGTAGCGCAGAGTTGCACTCTGCTGTACCGCCGAGTTGCACTCGGCAGGGCAACGACCCGGCCGGCGCGCCCACGTTCCGCAGCGCCTGTGGATCCCAGATCCCAGATCCGCGCCACGCTGGCCCGCCGCTTCCGATCGCACCCTCGGGCGGGCATTCAGTGTCCTTCCGCCGCGTTCCGTGTTCTTCTGTCGGGCATGTCGAAGGACTTCCTGCGTCTCCGCGGCGCGCGGCAGCACAACCTCAAGGACCTCTCGGTGGACATCCCGAGGGACCGCCTCGTGGTCATCACCGGCCCGAGCGGCTCCGGCAAGTCGTCGCTCGCCTTCGACACCATCTTCGCCGAAGGCCAGCGCAAGTACGTCGAATCGCTCTCCGCCTACGCCCGGCAATACGTCGACCAGCTGCAGAAGCCCGATGTCGACCACATCGAGGGACTCTCCCCGGCCATCGCCATCGAGCAGCACGGCAGCAGCGCCAACCCGCGCTCGACCATCGCCACCACCACGGAGATCTACGACTACCTCCGGCTGCTCTACGCGAACCTCGGCCAGGCCCATGATCCGGAGACGGGCACGCCGATCACCCACCAGACCACGAGCGACATCGTGGACAAGGTGCTCCTCCTCCCGCCCAAGACGCGCCTGATGCTTCTGGCGCCGGTCGTCGAGGACCAACGCGGCGAGTTCCGCGATGTCCTGGAACGGCTCGCCCGCGAAGGCTTCGTCCGCGCCCGCGTCGACGGCGAACTCATCGAGCTCGTCGCCAACAAGGCGGTGCGCCTCGATCCCAAGGCGTCCCACCGCATCGATGTCGTCGTCGACCGCATCGTCATCGCCGACGGCGTGCGGACGCGTCTCACCGATTCGGTGGAGACCGCGCTCAAGCGGGGCGAAGGCCGGGTGCTCGTCCTGCACCAGTCGCCCGAGGAAACCGACCCCGCCCGTCCCGCCCGGGGAGGCTTCTCCGGTATGGCGGGACAGACCGGTGCGCCGCTTCCGGGACCCGCCGCGACGCCCGGCACGGCATCGGCGTGGACCGAGACGCTCCACTCGAACCGGATGTATTCGCCGGCGACCGGCAAGTCGTACGACACGCCGACGCCGCAGCATTTCTCCTTCAACTCGCCGCGCGGCGCGTGCCCGGTCTGCCACGGGCTCGGCCAGAAACTGGTCTTTGATCCCGCCTTGGTCGTGCCCGACGAGACCAAGTCGCTCGACGACGGCGCCGTGCGGCCGTACCGCGGGCTCGGCGGCAAGAAGATGGCCGTCTACTACAAGGGCCTGATCAAGGGCGTGGCCAAGCACTACGAGGCCGCGATGGACGCCCCGTGGCAGGGCCTGCCGGCGGAGTTCAAGGCCAAGCTGCTCCACGGCACCGGCACGGACGAGATCGAGTTCTACTTCATGCACGCCGGCGCGCCGCGGAAGACCAAGAAGGTCTTCGAAGGCGTGCTGCCCAACCTGGTCCGGCTCTACAGCGAGAGCGAGAGCGAGTTCACCCGCAACCGGCTCAAGGCCTACATGAGCCCGCAGCCGTGCGATGCCTGCGGCGGACGCCGCCTCAAGCCGGAGATGCTGGCCATCACGCTCGGTGGCCGCAGTGATCAGTCGTCCGTGATCGGGGGGCCATCCGGCACAGGTCCGTTGAAGACGACTTCACCGGTCATCGGGCACCCCCAGGCGAAGCCCCCCGGGCTTTCCATCGCTGATTTCTGCGGTCTCTCCATAGGCGATGCGGATCGGTTCCTCGGCTCGCTATCCATGACGGACGTGCAACGCCAGATCGGCGGCGAGCTCGTCGCCGAGGTCCGCAAGCGGCTCGGGTTCATGCGCGAGGTCGGCTTGGGATATCTGTCGCTCGATCGCGAGAGCGGGTCCTTGAGCGGCGGCGAGGCCCAGCGCATCCGCCTTGCCACGCAGATCGGCGGCGGATTGGTCGGCGTGCTGTACATCCTCGACGAACCGAGCATCGGCCTCCACCAGCGCGACAACGACCGGCTGCTCGACACCCTCCGGCGCCTCCGCGACCTCGGCAACACCGTGCTCGTCGTCGAGCACGACGAGGACACCATCCGCGCCGCCGACCACGTGCTCGACCTCGGTCCGGGCGCCGGCGTCCACGGCGGCGAGATCGTCGCGCAGGGGACCGTGGCCGAGATCCTCGCGGACCCGCGTTCGCTCACCGGTCGCTATCTCACCGGCGACCTGTCGATCGCCGTGCCGAAGGACCGCGTCCAACCCCGCGCCGACAAGGGCTGGATCGAGATCGTCGGCGCGCGGGAGAACAACCTGAAGGACGTCACCGCGCGCATCCCGCTCGGCACGCTGACCTGCGTCACCGGCGTGAGCGGCAGCGGCAAGAGCACGCTCATCGACGACATCCTCCGGCGGGCCATCTTCCGCAAGTGGCACGGCTCCAAAGAATCCCCCGGCGCGCACTCGGAGATCCGCGGCCTCGAGCTGCTGGAGAAGTGCGTGGTGGTGGACCAGACGCCCATCGGCCGCACGCCGCGGAGCAATCCCGCGACCTACACCGGGATGTTCAACGAGATCCGCGATCTCTTCTCCTCGCTGCCGACCGCGCGCGTCCGCGGCTACGACGCGGGGCGTTTCAGCTTCAACGTCAAAGGCGGCCGCTGTGAGAAGTGCGAGGGCGACGGCTTGATCAAGATCGAGATGCACTTCCTGCCGCCGGTCTACGTGACCTGCGAGGCGTGCGCCGGCCGCCGCTACAACCGCGAGACGCTCGAGATCACCTACAAGGGCCTGGATATCGCGGACGTGCTCCAACTCACCGTGGACGAGGCCTCGGCGTTCTTCCGCGCCGTCCCCAAGCTGCACGCGCCGTGCGTCACGCTCGCCGAGGTCGGCCTCGGATATCTGCGGCTCGGCCAGGCCGCCACCACGCTCTCCGGCGGCGAAGCCCAACGGCTCAAGCTCGCCGCCGAGCTCTCGAAGCGGCAGAGCGGACGTGTCCTGTACCTGCTGGACGAACCGACGACCGGCCTGCACTTCGCCGACGTGGCGAAGCTGCTCGAGGTCCTCTGCAAGCTGCGCGGATCCGGCAACACCTTGGTGGTGATCGAGCACAACCTCGACGTGATCAAGACCGCGGACTGGGTCATCGATCTCGGCCCGGAAGGCGGGGCAGGGGGCGGCCGGATCGTCGCCGAAGGCACCCCGGAGACCGTCGCGGCGACGCCAGGGAGCCACACCGGGACCTACCTGGCGCGGATGCTGGCGAAAACGTGACCGGCCGCCGCCGAAGGTGCGGCGACCTCCGATAGCACGGCCGTACCGCCGGGCGTGGACGGCGATGAGGTCCTGTGGAAGCCGCGCTCCGGCGGGCCGCTGGGCCGGCCTGTTTTGCCCCGTCGAGGCCTCCACACCCGGGTCGTCTCCGGTCTCACGGCATCGCGGTCGCGACGAGCACGCGGTAGTAGCGGGATGCGGTGGCGACCGCGGCGTCGGTGAACGTGATCTCCTGCGGGACGGGGCGGGGCGGTACTTCGAGCAACGTTGTCCAGCCGTCGGTGCCAAGGGTCTCGGTGGATTGCAGCCGGTAGCCACGGCCGGGCGTCGTGGAGAAACGGGCGGTCGTGCCGCCGCTCGCGTTGGAGCCCGGGATGAGGCGGAACGTGCTCGCGGGGTCGGACGGATCGGTGCCGCCGACGAATTCCGCGAGGGCGGACGCGCCGTCGTGGTCGCGGTCGAGCGCGGCGTCGGCCGGATCGGCGGGATCGAGGCCGTGCGCGAGTTCCCAGTCGTCGGCGATGCCGTCGCTGTCCTGGTCGGCGCGGTTCGGCAGGCCCGGCGTCGGCAGTGCAGGGAAGCGGACGAGGGTCGCGCCTCCGTCCGGCAGCCGGCCTTCGGAGACGTCTTCCGCCTGCGGTCCGAAGGTCACCGCGTCGATGAGCGTGCCGTCGGGCGCGAAGAACCCGATGTCGTCCCCCTTCGCGCTGAGCTTGAAACCGACGTGGTCGGCCCCCTTCGACGAGGTGCCGTCGGCGCGGATGAGCACGTGGGCATCGGTGCCGCCACCCAGGAATGACAGCGGAGGGAAGGTCGACTTGGTGCGGACGGACAGGTCGTCGGACAGATGATGGCCCGAGAGTTCAACGGCGTCGTCGGCCGGATTGAAGAGCTCGAACCAATCCTCGCCCGTCGACGGCGCGGCCATCCATTCGTTGACCTTCACGCGATCGCTCGGTGCCAGCGACACGCCGGCGTTGGTCGAGCCGGGAGTGGGCCGGGCCAGCTTCCATGCGCCCGTCCCGTCGGGCACACGGCCGATGGAGCGGTCGGCGACCTGGAGGCCGAAGGCGACCGAATCCAGCACCGCGCCGCCGCGGACGGCGGTGTCCACGAGGAAGACCGTCGCGCCGCCACGATCCAACCCAAAGGCGGCGCTGGTGTCCGAAGAGGGCCGGGTCGCATCGCAGCGGATGCGGAGGAACCCGTGCGCGGCGAGGGAGGCGCCGGTGCCGAAGGTCGACTTGCGGCCGGCTGCGAGGTCGTCGGTGAGGCTCAATCCGGCGAGATCGACGGCGACGTCGTTCGGGTTGTGCAGCTCGATCCAGTCCGGGTAGGTGCCGTCCGCCTCGGCGAGCCCGTGGTTGTGGGCCAACACCTCGTTGAGCACGACCGGCACGAGCGGGCCGGGGTCGACGGAATTCGTGACCGACCGCGTGGCGTCGAGGGCCGCGCCAAAGACGAGGTCGGAGCTGCTCGCGTTGATCTGGTGGACCTCGACGGCGAGCACGTTGTCGCCTTGCCGCAGGAGATCGGCCGGCAGGTCGTACGGGCCTTCGTACGCGGCATCCCCCACGTTCCGGCTGGCGAAGGTCGAGAACGCCGGGACACCCGCGGGCATCCCGGTCCGCGTCAGCTCTTGACCGTTCAACCAGAAGACCGCGCCGTCGTCGACCACCGGACGGAGCGAGAGGCGGACCCCCGCGGTGTGGGTGGCGAAGGTGAAATGCGCCCGGAAGTAGTAGGTGGTCCGGCCGAGCGGTAGCGGCGTGTTCTTCGGCGCGGGCAAGGCCGCGTCCTCGTGGTAGAGCAGCGCTCGGCCGGAGGGCCAGGCGGCGTCATCGAAGGCAGGTGCCCGCCACGCGCTCCCCGGGTCGCCGTTGGTCCAGAAGCGCCATGTGTCCGTGATGCCCAGGAGCGGGAGCGTGATGGTGGTGACGTTGGTCCCGCCTCCTCCTCCGTCGCCGCGGGGATTCCCGCCGCCGGGTGTCGGCGCGGTGAAGGCGATGATCCGCGCGCCGCCGTCGGGCGAGCGGCCTTGAGAGATGCCGTCCGTCTGCGGGCCGTAGACCACGGCGTCGATGAGCGAGAGGTCCGGCGCGGAGAGGAAGAGGCTGCCCGCCTCGGGGAAGAGCGTGAAACCGACATGGTCCGCCTTCGAGCCGTCCCCGTCGGCGGTGTAGACCGAGAGGCCTCGTCCCGCGATGAAGCTGAGCGGCGCGAGAGGGCTCTGCGCGGGATCCCCGGGTGCGTTCGCGAGGAACAGGCCGCCGAGGTCCACCGGCAACACGTCGGGATTGAAGAGCTCGATGAAGTCGCTGCCGGGTTGCGCGCCATGGGCGGCGAGCCATTCGTTGATCTGGATCGCGGAGGGGGCGCCGGTAGGAACCGAGCGGTTCGCCGAGCCGGGGGTCGGCTCGTTCAGCACCCAAGAACCGTCCGTCAGACGGCCGATGGAGCGATCGGGCAGCTGCGGTCCGAAGGTGACCGAATCGAGGAGGTTCGTGCGCGCGTCGGACAGGAACAGCGAATCGCCCGAGGCACCCAGCTTGAAGCCGAGATGCAGTCCACCGGAGCCGTCCTCATCGCCGCCGTAGAGCACGAGGTAGCCGTCCGCGGCGACCGTGGTGCCGGCGGGGAAGCGGAACTTGTGCGGCGAGGCGGCGCGGGTCGACAGGCCGAAGCCGGCGAGGTCGAGCGCCACAGGGCTGCCGTTGTGCAACTCGACCAGGTCGGGATAGATGCCCGCGCCGTGGGGCGCCGAATCATTGCGGGCGAGGACTTCGTTGAGCTTCAAGAAGGTCTCGGGGGCCGGCCGGATGTATCTCGTGTCCACCCGCCATGGAAGGGACGTCGTGATACCGGCCGCGGGCCCGAGCAACGGATCGTCCTGGTAGGTGCCGGCATCGTTCTTGCCGACGACCGCGATCTGATACCCGCCATTCGTCAGGCCGGTCAGCTGGATCGGCGTGTCGATCACCAGCTCGTTGCTCCAGTCACCGGGGATGAAGCGCCACTTGTAGTGCGTGAAACCGGAACCGTTCGGGAATCCGGTGGCCGGGATGCCGCTGCCGGTCCGTCCCGGACCGATCTTCAAGGTCGCGGAGGTGGAATCGGTCGTGCCCGTCGGCGCGCCGGAGATGGAGACCCCGTGCGGTATCACGCCGCCCATGTCACGTCCGTCCGGGCCGGCGCCGCGTGCGGGCGAACCCGGTCTCAGGCGGAACCACTCGCGCAGGATCTGCGCGTCTTCCCAAGTCGTGAACTGCGTCTCGGCGACCGTCGGGACATGCATCAGCTGCGGATCGGCCACGATGTTGCCGGAACCGGGGCCGTTCCACGCGACGGGCAGGAGGTTGCGGACCCACGTCACGGTGGTCTGCGCGGCATCGTGGTTGCGCACGAGCTGCTCGGCGTCCGCGACGATGTTGCCCTCCAGATAGAAGCCGCGGCCGTAGGTCGTGGGAGGGCCGGGGTCGCGGTCCTGCGGGTTGACGACCGAGGCCTCGGTGTCGAGCCCGCCCTTCTTGGTCGTGTGGACGATGGTGTTGCCCAGCAGCGTGAAGAAGTTGCCCTGCTTGGCCGTGGCCGCCTGGTCGCAGTCGAAGAAGAGGTTGCCGATCATCGTGATCTCCGACGTCTGCCCGCTGTCGTTGCCGCCGCTGACCGCGCTGGAAGAATCGGGCGCGCCGTTTTTGTGGAAGTGAAGAAAGATGTTGCCCTCGATCCAAGCGTCGGTGCCGTCGAGATCGAGGCCGTCGTCCGAGCCGCCGACGAGCACGTTGTCGTAGAACTGGATGATCGGCTGGCCTTTGTCGCGGTTGCCGCCGGTGAAATCCATGATGTCGTTGTACCCCGTCGTGCTGCCGAAGAAGCAACCGCGCACGATGCCGTGACCGCCGGCCTTGACTCCTTGGGTTCCGTGGACCAGCTCGAAGCCCGCGGTGCTGGTCGGGAAGACGCACCCTTCGAGCACGAACGAAGCTCCGTCGAGCGCGAGGTATTGGTGCGTGGTCGTGCCGAAGGTGAGGTGGTCGAAGCGGACCGTGCCGCCCGCGACCTCGATGCAGGTCGAACCATTGCCCTCGAAGTGGGCGTGGGCGATGCGCGTCTCGGGCGAGCCGACCGCGCCGTCGATGACCAGCCCGGCCCAGGAGGCCGTCGTGCCCGGTTGACGCCCGAAGCGGATGGGGGCGTCCGTGGTGCCCTCGGCGAGCAGGCGCCCGCCGTTGGCGACGGTGAGTTTCACGCCGGAGCCGAGGTGGACGGTCGTGCCCGGCCCGATGGTGAGCGTGGCCCCGTTGCTCACCGTGAGGCTGGTGTCGATGAGGAACGGCCCGCCGGCAGCAGTCCAAGTCGTGTCGGTGGTGATCGAGCCCCCCACGGACTGCACGCTGCCGTCGTCATACCAAACCTCGTACGTCGTCCGCTCCGTCTCCGTCCCGTGCAGGCCGATCGACTGCACCAGCACCCGGTTGAGTCCCGGTCGCAAGCTCACCGCGGCATTCGTCCAACGGGCTTGCCAAGCGACGTAGTCCGCCACGGCCCCACCGACCCGCATCGAAGTGGTCCGGGTCGCGTCCGCGCTGCCGGTGAGCATGACCGTCGGGGAGGTGGTGCGCGGGTAGCCGTCGACCACCGGAAGAGTGCTTTCGACGGTCAAAGCGAGCGGGATCTGCGAGCGGACCCATGCGGTGCGGTCCGCGCTGAAGCTCTTCATCGCGTCGGACACCGCGACCGGCACACCGGTGCCCGCGTAGACCTGGTCGATGAGGTCCGCCATCGCGGCCGGAGCGAAGACGGTCTCGGCCATCGCCTTCAGGTGGCGGTAGTAGGCCGGAGCGAACTCCGGGCTCTTCATCAGCCGATCGATGGCCGGCAAGTGGTGGGACGTGCCGAGGCCGGTCATGCGGAACAATCCCGCGTCGATCGCGGCGGCGGTGTCGCCTTGGCCGAACAGCGTGTCCATGTCGTAGGGCAGGAGCTGGAAGCGCGTGTCCTTCAGCCCGCGGTAGAGCCCGTAGTCGTCGCCGTATCCCGTGCCGAGCGTGGTCTCCGCGTCCGCGAGCAGCGTGTGCGCGGCGAAGTAGCGCATCCATTGGTCGACATCGGCGCGGGCGGCGACATCGGCGGCGTACGAGGCGGCGGGGAACCCGTTGGTGGAGTTGAGCGACGCGATGAGGCCGATGAGGTCGGTCCAGTCGTCGACGAGCAGGTTGTTCTGCTTGAAGTAGGCGTTGGTGTAGCCGCGCGGATCGGCGCCGTGCCAGACGAGGTCGGGCGTGATGCGGGTGTCGAAACCGCGGATGCCGCGGTAGAGGTTGCCGCCGGCGTCCTGCGGTAGCTGGGTCTTCACCAGGTCGTTGTCGAAGCCCCAGTTCGCGGCGTAGGAGCCGTGCTGGTTGCTCCCGGCCGGGTCGGCGCCGTTGATCCGCACCTGGGCCAGCCGTGATTCCGGTATGACCAGGCCGAGCCGGCGCATCACCGCGCTGCCGAGGGCCTGGTTGTAGGGGTGGTAGCTGTTCAGGTTCAGGCGGGTCCGGCCTCCGAGCGGTCGGTCGGCGGGGAGCTTCACCTTGATGTTGTGGGGCGAGTGCGAACGGGTGCCGTGGCCTCGGTTGCGGTAGGTCGTCAGTTGACGTCCCTCGGTCCCGGTCCCGTCCTGGGCGATGAAGGCGCCGCTGGATGCGGCGTCGCTCAGCGGTTGGGCAGCTTCCACGGCATCGAGCGCGGATTTCTCAGAGGCGGTCATCACCAGTCGGTAGAGCGGCCGGCCGTCCGGTCGCGTGCGGTCGTCGACCTGGAAGAGGAGGTCGGCGGTGCGCCCCTCGGCGGGTTCGGTGCGCGGATAGGTCCGCGTGTTGCCCGCGGCATCGGCGGCGACGATATGGAATTCGACGATCGTGCCCTGGGCATGGGGCGGCACCACCGCCCCGAAGATGCCGTCGCCCGGCGTCCGGTCGCCGTGCGCGCCGTCGTCGCGCATCGCCATCTGCTGGAATACATCGGCCGGCGTGGTGTCCACGCGCCAGAAGAGCGTCGCCGTCGCGGTCGCCGTCGCTTCGTCGAGGAGGCGCGCGGTGACCGACACCGGATCCGCCGGTCCCGGGATGAGCGGGAAATGCGCGACCTCGAGGACCAGCGGCGCATCGTCCTCCCGCGCGACGGAGTTCGGAGCGCCCGGTGTGCCGTCGGCGACGCGGCTCGCGTCCCAGTTCTGGCCGTGCTTCCGGGGTTTTCGCGGGTCGACGAGCTCGAGCGAACTGCCGCCGCCGTCGTGCGCCGCGATCCATTCCCAGCCGCGGAACCCGCGGTCCGGCGGACCGAGCCGCCGGGTGGACCAATCGCCTTCCGACTCGTGGCTCACCGAATCGATCGTGGCGCCGGCGGCGTCCTTGAGCCGCACCGTGTCGCCGTTGCCGAGTACGCCGGTCCAGTTCCCTGCGGCAAGAGCGACGCCCGGATGCCGGGTCTTGAACGCTGCTGTGTCCGCCGCGACGACAGCGAAACCGCCGGCCGGGATGCTCCCGGCAGGGATGTCGAGATCGACCGCCCCGCTGATCCGCCAGCCCGCGAGGTCCTGGGCGGCGGGGCCGAGGTTGAGCAGTTCGATGAACTGCTCGTTCGTGCGGCCCGAGGACGGATGGTACATCAGCTCATTGATGACCACGGTGCCGTGGACGCCGGCCACTCCGAGAAGGGTCCCGACGACAGCGGACTGAAGGAATCGTTTCATGTGCGTGCGGGAGAAAGCTAAGCAGCGACCGCGCCAAGAGACCTAGCCTGAAAGGATGCGGTCAGAAGCGGCAGGACGGGTCCACGGGCTCGGGAGCCGCACTGTCACGAAGCCCGCGACCGTTCACCGGATGTCCGGTCGGCCGCCATCGTCTTGCCCTCGGCGGAGGTCCGCGAGCGTGACGTCGTCCGGGATGTCTGCCCGAGGCGTCTTCGGGCCCGCGATGCGTTGCGATCCGTAGATGCCGGAGTGGCCGCTGAAGAGATAGGCCACGAAGCAGGCCGCGGCGAGGTAGGGCGCATGGGCGGCGCCGAAGAGCTCGATCCCCATGAGCGTGCAGGCGAGCGGCGTGTTGCTCGCGCCGGCGAAGACCGCGACGAAGCCGAGGCCCGCGAGCAGGTCCGTCGGCGCCCCCATGGGGCCGCTCAGCGCGTTCCCGAGCGCCGCACCGATGAAGAACAGCGGCGTCACTTCGCCTCCTTTGAACCCGGACCCCAAGGTCACGACCGTGAAGAGGAGTTTCCAGAGCCAGCTCCAACCGGTGGCGCCGCCTTCGTGGAAACACGATAGGAGGGTGACGTCGCCGGGGTAGGGGCTGCTCACGCCGAGCCCGAGGTAGAATCGCGTGCCTAGCGCGTAGGCGAGGCCGACCACGACCAGGCCGCCCACGAACGGACGCAGCCACGGCCTTCGGATCCGCGTCTTCAACTGGTTTTGGACGGCGTGCGAGAGATCGGAGAAGAGCATCGCCACCAGGCCGGCCGCCGCGCCGACCACCCCCGATTTGGCGAGCAGCACCGCGTCGAAGATGCGGAAGCCGGACGATCCCGGCCCTGAGATGACATCGATGGGATACGACGTGTGGTGGATGCCCCACGCCGAACAGGTCAGGTCGCCGACCAGGCTGGCGAACAGGCACGGCAGGAGCGATCCAGTGCGGACCTGTCCGATCGCGAGCACCTCGATCGCGAACACCGCACCGGCCACGGGCGTGCCGAACACGGATCCGAACCCCGCCGCGACGCCGGCTTGCAAGAGCATCGCGCGATGCCGTCCGGGGATCCGCGCCCAGCGGATGAATCCCGCCGCCAATCCGCCGCCCATCTGCAAGGCCGTGCCTTCGCGTCCGGCCGAGCCGCCGAAGAGATGCGTGAGCAGCGTGGACAGGAGGACGAGCGGCGCCATGCGGACGGGCACGCCGGCGCCGGGCTTGTGGATCTCGTCGAGCAGGAGGTCGGTCCCGCGTCCGGCACCGCGGCCGTGCTTCTCGTAGAGCCAGACAATCAACGGGCCGATGACCGGCAGCAGGAGGAGCAGCCACGGGAAGGCGAACCGCAGCGCTGTCACGCGGTCGAGCGACCCGAGGAACAGCGCGCTGGCCGAGCCCGCCATCACGGCGACCGGTGCCGTCAGCGCCAGCCAGACGCCGAGGGTCCGCAGCGCGGACGCGTGCGCCCGATAGTCCAGGACCGCCTTCATACAGCGGAACCCGGTCGATGGGGATCGCCGGTGCGGCGCTTCGCCGCACCGGGGATGGTGATGATGACTGCCGGATCCAACATAGGGCGAAAGAGGATGACTCCAGGCCCTGAGCGATGCCAGCGCTGCCACGGGGCCATCTTGGCCATCTTGGCCGGCTTCCGCGCCGACGAGCGTGAGCGGCAGCGATCCGAGCCCGATCGCCAAGGCCGTCGCGATGACGAGGAGAGCGATCCGGATCGGCGACTGGCACGAGGACTCGGGCGATGGATGGCAGGAGGAGGCGGGGCGAGCGATGAGAAATGCTCGGAGCCCGGGACCGCTGCGGCAAAGGTCAGTACACGATGACGAACGAGCCGTCGGTCCGGGCGTAGGCGGCCGCGTAGCTCCAGACAGGGATGCCCGGTCGGCTCCCGTGCTCGGGCGTCGGTTTGCCGGCGGCATCGAAGACCTGCCATGCCAGGTTGCCGCCGCGCTGCCAGCCGGTGCCTTCCGTCCAAGCGACCAGCATCTCGCCCTTGGCGTTGACCGCCAACGCCGGGTGCTTCGCTCCGGGAGCGGACTCGATCCGGGTCGGCTTCAAGGCGCCTTGCCCGACCGCCGAGAAATGGATCCGGCCCTGGGTCTCCCATGCCGCGGTCATGCCGGTCTTGGACCCGAGGAAGGCCGCGCTGCTCATCGGGCACGACCCGGTCTCCCAATCTTGCAGCGGCTCGACCGTGAAGGTGACGCCGTGGTCGCGCGACACCGCGAACGTGGCCTCGCGATGGACGTTCGCCTTCGCCGACCGGTAGAGCGCGAAGATCTCGCCTCCGGGACCGCTGACCGCCTCCATGCCGCAACACCCGCAGGCGCCCGTGCCGTCGGTCACCGGTATCTCGGGTGCGAAGGATCTGCCGTCATCGGTCGAACGGGCGAGGAAGACCCGACGTCTGTCCTCGCTGGTCTTGGTGCCCGGCGTGCCGGCGTGCCACAGGACGTGCACCCGGCCGTCGGCGTCCGCAGCCACGCTCCCGCCGCCATCGAGATCGGTCGTGCGGGTCACCAGGTTGCGCTGCGGCTCGAAGGCCGTGCCGGCGGGGTCCGAACGCGCGTAGAGCAGCGGTGAACCGCCTGCTGGCCTCGGCGTCGCCGTGCCGGAGCCGTTCCAGACCACGTGCGCCCGGCCGTCGCGGCCGACCGCGACCTGCGCGCCGCGGATCGTCCCGATGGCGATGGCGCTTCCGGGCTGGCTATTGATCCGCACCGGCGTGCCGGAGGGCGCGGCGTCAGGAGCGTGGTGTCGATAGAAGACGTCCGACGCCTTCGGGTCCCCGCCGAGCCAGACCATGTGGACGCTCTGGTCCGAGGCGACGACCAACCGAGGTTGCATGCCTCCGTCGGGCAAGCGGCGGAACTCGACCGCTGCGGACGCCGGGAAGCATCCCAAGGCCAGCGCGGTCGCGGTCCAAGCCGCGTGGAAGAAGCGGGAATGGTGGGGCATGGGATGGATGGGAAGGGGACGGCGGACGGTTCAGTTGCGTTCCGGGGCGTTCCGGCGGAGCCCGACCTCGTGGGCGATGTCGTCGAACTCCTGTCGGCTGACCTCGTGGAGCTCTTTGCCCCGCTTGGCGAGCTTCTCGTTGATCTTGACCGCTTTTTCGGTCATCTCCTCGTGGGTCTCCTTCGAGCCGCCGACGAGGGCGAAGTTCTTCCCGGTCGTCAGGCGTTTGTGTCCGTCCGTGTCGAGGCCGATGCCGACCATGAGCGCGGCGGGTGCCTGGTCGTTCTTCTTTTTGGGCGGCTTTGCCATGGCGGCAGCGTGGCGAAACGGGCGTCCGCTGTCCATTTTTCACCTACGGACCACCGACTTCTGGACATTCATCTTGCGACCTAGTCAACCGATTTGTTACACATTCCCCCGCCATGGCAGCCATCGGGCGGTTCCAAAAAGGGGATGAGACGTTCCACGCGAAGGTCGTCGACGGAGAGCTTTTCAAGCTCATCGGCGATGTCTTCGGCTCGCCTTCTTTCGAGAAGAAGGCGACCCCGCTCAAGGGCGTGAAGACGCTCGTCCCGGTCACACCCTCGAAGATCATCGCCGTCGGCCTGAACTACGCCGACCACGCCCGCGAGGCCGGTAAGCCGCTGCCCAAGGAGCCGTTGATCTGGCTCAAGGCCACGACCTCGCTGATCCCCGACGGTGCGAAGATCGAGATCCCGTTCGCCAACCACCGCACTGATTTCGAGGCCGAACTGGCCATCGTCATCGGTCGGCGGATGCGCAACGTCACCACGGCCGCGGCGGCCCGCTACATCTTCGGCTACACGGCCGCGCAGGACATCACGGACCGGACCATCCAGAATTCTGAGAGCCAGTTCGCGCGCTGCAAATCGTTCGACACCTTCACTCCGCTCGGGCCGTACATCGAGACGAAGATCGACCCGCACAATCTGAGCATCCAGCAGTTCCAGAACGGGCAGCTGCGGCAGAACAGCAACACGAGCCAGCTCGTCTTCAACTGCTTCCAGATCGTCAGCTTCGTCTCGACGAACATGACGATGCTCCCGGGCGACGTGATCCTCACCGGCACTCCGAGCGGTGTCGGCCCGATCGAGTCCGGCGACCGCCTCGAGGTCCGCATCCAGGGGCTCGCCCCGCTGGTCAACACGGTGAAGTGAGTTTCGGGCGGCGAGGGCGGCCATCCGCGAGGTCGCGTGGTGCCGGGCGTCCCACGCCAAGACCCGGGGCGCAGGCTCCGCATGGCTCTCCTCGACGTCCGCTCCCGTCGACGTGGTCGGACTTTTTGAGAAGAGGGCGGACGTTTCCTCTGCCGGGCTGGAATTGCTTTCTGCGCTCCCGGCACGCGAGAGTCGCCGCGGGCCGACGATGGGAGTCGGACCAAGCCCGATTGTCCTGTCCCCTGTCCCCTTCCTGAAGACCGCCCGCAGACGATCCGCATAGACTCGCCCCCGTTCTTCCATATCTCATTTCGCACCATGCGCTGGACCCAGACCTTCATCCCCACCCTCAAAGAGACCCCTGCCGACGCCGAGATCGTGTCGCACCAGCTGCTGCTGCGCGCCGGCCTCGTCCGAAAGCTCACCGGCGGCCTCTACACCTTCCTGCCGATGGGCCTGCGCGCCCTCACCAAGGTCGCCACCATCGTCCGTGAGGAGATGGACCGTGCCGGCGGGATCGAGGTGTCCATGCCGCTGCTCCAGCCCACCGACATCTGGCACGCCTCCGGCCGCTACGAGGCGATGCGGGACAATCTCTACAAGGTCAAGGACCGGGCCCAGAAGGAATGGGCGCTCTGCCCGACCGCCGAGGAGGTCATCACCACCCTCGCCGCGAACGAGTTCAGCTCCTACAAGCAGTTCCCGAAGAACTTCTACCAGGTCGGCACCAAGTTCCGCGACGAGATCCGCCCGCGTTTCGGCCTGATGCGCGCGAAGGAGTTCCTGATGAAGGACGCCTACTCCTTCGACACCACCGATGCCGGAGCGATGGCCAGCTACCAGAAGATGTACGACGCCTACACGCGCATCTTCGCCCGCTGCGGGCTGCGGGCGTTCGCGGTCGAGGCCGACACCGGCATCATCGGCGGCAACCATTCCCACGAGTTCATGATCCCGGCCGAGACCGGCGAGAACGACGTCGTCTACTGCGAGGCCTGCAACTATGCCGCGAACATCGAGAAGGCCGCCAGCGGCCTGCCCAAGACCGCGCCGCGCGATCCCGGCCCCGCGCCCGAGAAGTTCGCCACTCCGGGCGTCGTGACCATCGAGGCCCTCGCCAAGGACCCGTACAAGGTCCCCGCCAACCGCCAGATCAAGACGCTCGTCTTCATCGCCGACAGCAAGCCCGTGCTCATCCTCGTCCGCGGCGACGACCAGCTGAACGAGGCCAAGTTCATGGCCAAGACCGGCGCCATCGATGCGCGGCCGGCCGACGCCAAGAACCCGGCCGACCTCGTCCACTTCACCGCCCTCGGCGCCATGCCTGGTTCGCTCGGTGCCGTCCGCAACGTGCCGACCGGTTGGAAGGTCCTCGCCGACGAACGCCTCCGGGGCGCCAACGGCATGACCACCGGTGCG
This sequence comes from uncultured Verrucomicrobiota bacterium, assembly GCA_903916195.1. Lineage (GTDB taxonomy): Bacteria > Verrucomicrobiota > Verrucomicrobiia > Limisphaerales > UBA9464 > CAIVQB01. The sequence goes on from CAIWVP010000119.1 coordinate 22,302, forward strand.
AACGAGGACGGCTTCCACCTCCGCGACGTCTCGATGGACCGCGACATCCAGGTCACCGAGTGGCACGATCTCCGGACCGTCACGGCCGGCGAACCGTGCGCCAAGTGCGCCAAACCGCTGAAGATCCGCCGCGCCATCGAGGTCGGCCATGTCTTCAAGCTCGGCACCAAGTACAGCGTGCCGCTCAACGCCACCTTCCTCGACGAGGCCGGGCAGCGCGCCCCGCTCGTGATGGGCTGCTACGGCATCGGCGTCACCCGCACGCTCCAGGCCGTCATCGAACAGGGCAACGACAAGGACGGCATCATCTGGCCCGTGAGCGTCGCGCCCTACCACGTCTGCATCACCCCGCTCACCGTCGCGGCCGACAGCCCGGCGATGAAGCTCGCCGAACAGCTCTACGCCGAGCTCACGCAGGCGGGATTAGAAGTGATCATCGACGACCGCGACGAACGCCCCGGCGTGAAGTTCAAGGACAGCGAGCTCGTGGGCTTCCCCATCCGCATCGGCCTCGGCGAGAAATCCCTCGCGAAGGGCGAGGTCGAGATCAAGCCTCGCTGCGGCGCGCTCCGGTCGGTGAAGACGGAGGACGCCGCAGCCGACGTCATCGCCTGGGTGAAGGCCGAGAAGGCGAAGCTGGCCTGACCGTCCGCGCTCCGAAGGCATCGTCCCGGATGGGTGCCTTGGATCTGCGATGTCCCCCGTGACGTCGCGGATCTTCTGCGGGATGCTCGCCGCCGATGGACATCACCGCGACGCGGCACGGATTGCGCCTCAGCCAACACGGCGTGGTCATCAGCGAGATGCGCACGTCGGCGGGGCCGACCCATAGCGTCTTCGACGTGCTCGCCGCGCTGGTCCCGCTCCTGGCGCCGCGAGGCCGGGTCGGCGTCCTGGGGTTCGCGGGCGGCGGCATGATGGCCCCGTTGGCCGCGCTGGGCGTGGACCGGGTGATCGATTCAGTGGACCTCGACCAAGAGTCCCACGCCTTGTTCTGCCGGCATTGCCCGGCCTGGGCAGGACGGGTCGCTTGGGAGCACGCCGATGCCGAGGCATGGCTACGGCGGCAACCGTCCGATTTCAGCCTGCTCATGGACGACCTCTCGGTCCCGTGCGACGGCGATGTGACCAAGCCGGCGATCTCGTGGGAGGTATTGCCCGGAGCGATGAGAAGCCGGCTCCGGACCGGTGGCATCACGGTCGCGAACCTCCTTCCTCCGTCCGGCGGACCTTGGGAGCCCGCTCTCTCGCGGATGGCCCGCGGTTCCCGGACCGCGCGGATCATCCATCTCGACGACTTCGTGAACCGCATCCTCGTCGCGGGCGATGACCTGCCGTCCGCCCGTTGGCTCGGATCGGGGCTGCGCGTGGCGCTTCGGCAGATCGGCTCCCGCCAAGCCGGCCGGATCCGCGTCCGCGCTCTCCGGTGAGGTCGGGTGGCAGCGCCGACGGCGGATCCGGTGCTGACGCTCGGCGGCCCGCTGGGAGCGATGCCGCCACGGCCTTCGTCCGGCTTGCGGCTTGCGGCTTGCGGCTTGCGGCTTGAACGGGTGTAACCTGAGCGTAACCTTATGGTCACACTCGCCATGGATCGCACCCTGTTCTTCCCCTTCGCTCTCGCGTTGATCCTCCAAGCCGGCGCTGCGACGCTGCCGAAGCATCCGGCGGACCTCTTTCAGACGACGAACGTCTGGACGCTCCATCTGCGCTTCACCGCCGACCAATGGAAGGCCATGGAACCGAAGCGCGCGGAAGGGGCGGGTGGGGGCGGCGGGTTCGGGTTCCGTCCGCCGGCGGGCGGCGAGGGCCGGGACTCGATGCTCCAAGGCGCGCCGGGCAAGCGGAACGGGCTGTCGTCCTCGATGATGGGGCTTGAGTTCGAGTACGTGCATGCCGACCTGGATTTCGGCGGGGTGCAGCTCAAGGACGTCGGCGTCCGGTACAAGGGCAACGGCA
>CAIWVP010000120.1 GCA_903916195.1 uncultured Verrucomicrobiota bacterium
CTACGCTCCGGCCTCCGGCAAGGCTGCACCCCCATCCCAATCCACCTTTGTTCCGTCTCTGTCCGGTTTTGAACCGTCTTTGTCCGGTTTTGTTCCGGCCCCGACAGAAATGATCAGTAAGCACCGGCGTGATCGTTTCCTGGGAGGGACGGACGGACGCCGTCGGATCCTGAGGTTGCCTGCGCCGGGTTTGCCGGGAGACTCGCGCCATGCCGAACGGATACGACATCGCCGAAGCCGACAGCCTCGCGCCCGGCAAAGCCCGGACCGTGGAGGTCCGCGGCCGCCGCCTGACGCTGGTCAATGTCGACGGACGCTTCCACGCGATCGACGACGCCTGCCCGCACCGCGGCAGCTCGCTCGGCGAGGGCTTCCTGGACGGCTGCGTGCTGCATTGCCCGCTGCACGGATGGGGCTTCGATGTGACGACCGGAGAGTGCGAGGTGCGCCCCGACAAACCGGTGAAGACGTATCCGGCCGTCGTCCGCGACGGGAAGGTGTGGGTGGAGCTGGATGCGGCGTAGGCGCAGTCGCGCGGCGCCTCCATCAACGGCCGGCGAGTCTCCGCAATGTCTGGGCCAGCGCTCCGGCGCGTTCGTGGCCGAGGAGGCGCCGGAGCGCGATGGTCCCGGTCGCCTTGGCCCAAGCGTGCTTGCGGGCTTCGGCATGGAAGCGTCGCTCGGCCTCGGGGTCGCCGATCTCGGCGCTGGACCGCGCCATCTTCAGATACGTCTCGCACCGACCTTTCGCGCCGAGCCACGGCAGCTCGGGCGTCCGCGTCTCCATCAGGCGGATCCGCGCCCGGGCGATCTCCGCGGCGCGCGTGGACGTGAGCGAAGCCGCGTGCCGACGGTAGCGGTAGAGGTCGCGGTGGAGCGGCGCGAGGCGGAAGCCGATGCTCGCGCGCAGCCAGAAATCCCAGTCCTCGACCAACGTCCACGCCGGATCATAGCCGCCGAGCTGCTCCTGGACGGCGCGACGATAGAGGAAGCAGGCGTTGACGCTGTTGATCCACGCCAGTTCGTGCGGCCCCGGCGCGCGCCATGGCCCGATGTCGCGGCCGTCGTCGTCCATGTCCATCGCGTCGGCGTAGACGAGGTCGGTCGCGGGATGCGCGTCGAGGAAACCGGTCAAGGCCGCGAGCGCGTCGGGCCGGTGCTCGTTGTCGTCGGATGTCCAGGTGAGCAGCTCGCCGCGGGCATGGCCGAACCCGATGTTCAACGAGCGCGGCAGGCGCTGGTTGGTCTCGTTGCGGAAGGCGCGGATCCGTGGGTCGGAGGCCGCGAGCCGGGCGATCAGGCCGGGCGTCGGATCCTTCGAGCAATCATCGATGATGACGAGCTCCCAATCGGTGAAGGTCTGGGCGCGGATGGCGGCGACGGCGCCGGCAAGGTAGCGGGAGCCGTTGTACGTCGGCAGGACGATGGAGACGCGCGGCGTGCTCATGCCGGTGCGTGGTCGAGCAGGACCTGCACGATCCGCTCCGACGCGTGGCCGTCCCCGTAGGGGTTCGGCCGCGGCGTGGCGGTCCCGCCCGTGCGCAGGCTGGCCGTCGCCTCGGCGACGATGCGGCCGCGGTCCGTGCCGACGAGCCGGACGACCCCGGCGTCGACACCTTCGGGGCGCTCGGTGGTGTCGCGCATCACGAGCACCGGCACACCGAAGCTCGGCGCCTCTTCCTGGATACCGCCCGAATCGGTCAGGATCAGCGCCGATCGCCGCATCGCCTGGACCATCGTCACGTAGTCGAACGGTGCGACGAGGTGGACGTTGGGCAGGCCGGCGAGGATCTCGCCGACGGGCGCGCGGACGTTCGGGTTGAGGTGGACGGGGTAGACGAAGTGGACGCCTTCCGCCGCGAAGGTCGCCGCGAGGTCGCGGATGGCGTGGCAGAGCTCGCGGAAAGGTCCGCCGAAGCTCTCGCGCCGGTGGGCGGTGACGAGCACGAGGCGCCGGTGGGGCGGGAGCTCCGCGAGCGGGCCGGTCGCGATGTCGTACGGCAGCGCCGCGACATGGTGCAGGGCGTCGACCACGGTGTTGCCGGTGACGTGGATGCGGTCGGAAGGGACGTTCTCGCCGAGCAGGGCGTCGCGGGAACGTGTCGTCGGGGCGAAGTAGGCCGTCGCCGCGAGATCGGCGATGCGGCGGTTCATCTCCTCGGGGAAAGGGCGTCCCATGTCGCCGGTGCGCAGGCCGGCCTCCACGTGGCCGAACTTCACCCGGTGGTAGAACGCCACGAGCGAGGCGACCATCACCGAGGTCGTGTCGCCTTGGGCCAGGATCCAGTCGGGCTGCTGCTCGCGGACGACGGCATCGAGACCGGTGAAGAGCGCGGCGGTGAGCTGCGGGAGCGATTGGTCGGGCCGCATCACGTCGAGGTCGATGTCGGGACGGAGCCCGAAGAGCCCGAGCACCTGGTCGAGCATCTGCCGGTGCTGGCCGGTGGAGACGACGACGCCATGGATGCGGTCCGGGACGCGCGCGAGCCCGCGGACGACCGGGGCCATCTTGATGCCTTCGGGGCGCGTGCCGATGACGCTGAGGACGCGGATCATGGTTCAGGCCGCGCCGAGGCGGCGGAGGGTCCCGAGCACCGCGTCGCGGCCGGTGGACCGGGGATGGAGGCAGCAGTAGTTCACGACGTCGCCCGAGATGTCCTTGAGGACGACTTTCTTGACGTGGCCGACCTCGGGCACGCTCCAGAACTCATATCCGCGGTCGGCCAAGCGTCCGAGGACGGAGCGGGCGGATTCGCCGATCTGGTTGGCCATGCGGTCGCCGGTCTCGAGCAGCCACAACGGCGGGGCGTCGGCGTCGAGGATCGAGCGGGCGCCGTCGATCACCCGGGCCTCGTAGCCTTCGACGTCGACCTTCATCGCCGCGACGGGGCCGGGCCGGGTCTTGGCGAGATGCAGGTCGAGCGTGGTCAACGGCACCGGGAAAGAATGCCGTGAGCGGGCACCGTCCCATTCGAGGATCGAGTGGGAGCCGTCGTCCCACTGCTCGGCCTCGTGCAGCGTGACGGTGCCTTCCTCGGCGCCGAGGGCGCATCGGAACAGCTCGAGGCGGTCCTCCCAGCTGTTGAGCCGGATGTTCGCGAGCAGGCGGTCGCCGAGGCGCGGGACGGGTTCGAACGCGTGGATCCGCGCGCCGGTGCTGGCGGCGACGAGCGTGTGGTTGCCGATGTTCCCGCCGACATCGAGGAACAGGCGTCCGGGCCCGAGCACGGATTGCAGGATGGCGGCGCTGAGCGGTTCGTAGGCGCCGTGGGCGAGGATCTGGCTCTGGATGTATTCGGCGGGGTTGTCGATGATCACCCGCGCGCCGCAGTCCATCCGCCAGCCACGGCGCCGGCCCAGCCAACGGCCGGGCACGCCGACGAGGCCCGGGCGCGCGCCGAGACGGATCAACCGGCGCTTGATCTTGCTGGGAAGGCTGTCCGCGCTCATAGGTTCGCTCTCAGGGGGGCGGCGGGGTCGGGGATCCGTTCGGCGTCGGCCCACGGCAGCCCCAGGCGCAGCACACCGGGCCAGACGCCCTTGAAATGGCCGCGCACCGGGGATTCCGCGTCGCTGTCCACCGTCTCGAAATGGAGGATGTCCGGCTGCAGCACGCTGCCGACATCAGGATCGTAGAAGACGAGCTGGATGAGCACCGACACGCGGTCCTCGGCGAAGACCTGCGCCGGGATCTGCAGCCGCTTGCGGTAGCGTCCGGGCCCGAGCTGGTTGGGCTTCCAGTCGCAGCGGTTGAACAGGCAGGTGCCGAGCGAGTTGGTGAAGGTGCAGCCGGCGATGAGGTCGCGGACCGGCCGGAGCACCTGGAACTCCACCTCGATCTCCATCGGCCGGTTGATGTCGATGACGCCGCTGAGCTCGGCGTCCTGGAACACGCGTCCGGCCAGCAGCCGCACCCGGTCGTCGCCCGGCGCCCGGCGCGGACCGTCGGCGGGCCAGTCCCAGGTGCGCTCGGCGACCTGTTCGGCGTCGTGGGCGAGGTAGTCGCGCACGATGGTCGCCGCGTCGCCGACGGCCTGGAGCTTGCCGCCCTTGAGCCAGATCGCCTTCCGGCAGAGCTGGGTCACGGCGCTCATGTTGTGGCTGACGAAGAGCACGGTGCGGCCCTCCGCGGCGGTGACCTCGCCCATCTTGCCGAGGCATTTCTTCTGGAAGGTGGCGTCGCCGACGGCCAGCACCTCGTCCACCACGAGGATCTCCGGTTCCAGGAACGCGGCGACCGCGAACGCCAGGCGGACGTACATGCCGGACGAATAGCGCTTCACCGGCGTGTCGAGGAAGCGCTCGACCTCGGCGAAGGCCACGATGTCGTCGAACTTCCGCCGGATCTCCGCGCGCCGCATGCCGAGGATGGCGCCGTTGAGGAAGATGTTCTCGCGGCCGGTCAGCTCCGGATGGAAACCGGTGCCGACCTCCAGCAGGCTGGCGACACGACCGCGGATCAGGGCGCGTCCCGCGGTCGGCTCGACGATGCGGCTGAGGATCTTCAGCAGCGTGGATTTGCCGGCGCCGTTGCGCCCGACCACCGCGACGGCCTCGCCCCGCGGGATCTCGAAGCTGAGGTCGCGCAACGCCCAGAACTCGTCGCGCGTCGTGGACCCGCCCCGCCCCGACAGGCGGCGCAGGAAGCCCTTCGCCGCGCCGGCCAGCACATCGCGCAGCGCCACATATCTCTCCCGCGGACGCTGGTCGAGCCAGTAGCGCTTGGAAAGTCCCTCGACCTGGATGACGGGGCCGGACATGCGGTTCAGAGGAGGTCGGCGAGCCCGCGTTCCATGCGGCGGAAGTTCTGCACGCCGCTGAAAAGCAGCAGCGCGGCCGAGGCGCACGAGACGAGGAAGGTCGGCCAATGGAAATCCACCGCGCCGACCGACCAACGGAATCCGTCGATGACGCCGACCATCGGATTGATCGCGTAGAAGAGCCGCCAATTCTCCGGCGTCAGGCTGCTCAGGTAGAGCACCGGCGAGGCGTAGAGACCGAGCTGGATGAGGAAGGGCAGGGCGTAGCGGAAGTCGCGGTACTTCGCGTTGAGCGCCGCGAACCAGAGCCCGAGGCCCGCCGCCGCGGCGAAGGCCAGCGCGAGGAACAGCGGCAGCGCGACGATGCGCCACGTCGGCCAGACGTGGAACCAGGCCATCACCCCGGCGAGGAGGACGGTGGAGATCAGGAAATCGACCAGGCTCACGATCACCGCGCTGCCCGGCACGATCACGCGAGGGAAGTAGACCTTGGTGAGCAGGTTCGCGTTTTCGACCAGGCTGTTGCCCGCCTCGGTGACGGCGCTGGCGAAGAACTGCCACGGCAGGATCGCCGCGCAGATCAGCACCGGATAGGCCACGCCGCCTTCCGGGAGCTTGAGCCGGCGCGAGACCAACGTGAAGACCACCATCATCATGAGGGGACGCAGCACCGCCCAAGCGATGCCGATGGCCGCCTGTTTGTAGCGGACGAGGATGTCCCGCCAGGCGAGGAAATAGAACAGTTCACGGTAGCGCCAGAGGTCGCGCCAGTATTGGCGCTCCGTTCGGCCCGCTTCGATGACGAGTTCCGGTTCCAGCATGGATGCGCGTGAGCGCGGCAGGCTTTAGGGGGAGGGGAAGGCGAATTCAAGCCGGAACGCCGCTCAACGCCGGATCCATCGCCGCGCTTTCAGCTCGGACCGGGGCAGGGAACCGTCCGCGACCGCCCCCACGGGCACCCGCAAAGCCAACGCCTGATGCAGCCGGCGCGCGAGTTCATCGGCGATCATCGGGGTCGTCTCGGCCTCGATCGCCAGCTCGGCCATGGCTCCGCGGGTATCGAGCGTGACGCGATATTCACCGATGCCGTCCAGCCCGCGGACGATCTGCTCCACCGCCGACGGATAGATGTTCACGCCGCGGACCACCACCATGTCGTCCACCCGGCCGAGGATCCCGCCCTCCAGCCAGAGGGTCGGAGGCCGGAGGTCGGAGGCCGGAGAAAGGGTGGCACGGACGAGGTCGCCGGTGCGGTAGCGGATCAAAGGCGACGCGGAGCGTCGGAGCGTGGTCAGCACCAGTTCGCCGGTCTCCCCTTCGCCGACCGGGGCGCCCGTGGCCGGGTCCACCACCTCCGCGAAGAAGCTCCGTGTCATCACCGCCAAGGTCCCGGGGCGACCGGGCACTTCATAGGTCACCGGACCGACCTCGGTCATGCCGTGGTGGTCGAAGACCTCCGCGCCGGGCCACGCTTCCTCGAGACGGGCGCGCGTGGCGGGGAGGCTTCCGCCCGGTTCGCCGGCCACGATGATCCGGCGGATCCGGCCGCGGCCGATGTCGAGCCCCTCGGCGCGCGCGGTCGCGGCGAGGTGCAGCGCGTACGTCGGCGTGCAGCAGAGCACCGTGCAGCCGTTCTCGAGCAGCACACGGGCCCGGAGAGCGGTGCCCATGCCGCCGCCCGGGAAGCACAGGCACCCGATCTTCTGCGCCGCCTCGAAGGCCAGCCAGAACCCCAGGAACGGTCCGAAGCTGAAGGCGAAGAACACCGGGTCCGCCGCCGTCACGCCCGCCGCATGGAAGACCTCGCACCAATCGTCCTTCATCGCCTCCCACGACTCCGGCGTGTCCAACCAGCGCAACGGCGCGCCGGAGGTGCCGCTCGTCTGATGGCAGCGCGTGTAGCGGGCGAGCGGATACGTCAGCCCGGTGCCGTAGGGCGGATGCTCCGTCTGGTCGGCGACCAGCTCCGCCTTGGTCGTGAACGGGAAGCGGGCCGTGAAATCGGTGATCGACCCCGGCCCCGCCGAGCAGCTGGCCGCGGCGAACTTCCGGCCGTAGAACACGTTGGTCGCGACGACCTCCGCGACCAGCGACCGCAGGCCGGTCAACGGATCCGGTCCGGCATCCGACCGACGGGTGGGAGCATCGGGCATCGGGTCGCCGGGATGTTCACTTCGCGGCGGAAGCCGCCGCGTGGGCCGCGGGCTTCGCCGCGCCGCCGGTGTTCGACGGCGCGTACTTGGCGACCATGAAGGCGCCTCCGGCCGCGAGCACGCAGCCGAGCAGGAACGGCACCGGCAACGCGCGCAGGCCGCCTTGGGGCGGGTGCAACAGCATCGCGACGATCGTGTTGATGATCGGCGCGCCGCCGAAGACAATCGGCATCACCGCCGCCGCGGCCGCGCCCTTGTAGATCGGGGACGCCGCGCCCAGCGCCAGCACCAGCGTGAAGGCGCCGACAGCGCCCGCCGTGCCCGCGATCAGGCTCCATCTCACGCCGTCCGCTGTGAAGCTCCAGTCCGATCCGCGCAGCTTCAGCAGGACCGCGGCCGCTCCGCCGATCAGCGCGTAGGCGATGCAAACGAAGAGGAAGGCCTTCAGGCTCGCGTGCGGCATCTCGGAGCCCATCGGCATGTACCCGCGGCCTTTGTGCAGGATGACCCCGTAGACCCCCCAGGAGATCACGGTGAGGAGAGCGAAGACGAGCCAAGTGTTGCTCGGGGCGGCGGGCGCAGAATTCATAAGTGTGCGGATGGTACGGCCGGACGGTCCGGCAGCAACCGGATTGTCGGCTTCCCCGCGGTGCGATGAAGAGCCACGATTCCTTGGCGTCCTACCATCATGCGTTTTTTCTCCTCCTTCCTGGCCGTGGTCGTCGCGGCTGTCGCCGCGGGTTGTGCCACGCCTTCCACCGTCGCGACGCGACGGACCGAGCGGATCGCCGCCTATTCCGCGCTCCCGGAAACCGAGCGCGCCTGGGTCGACCAGGGCCAGATCCGGTCCGGCATGGGCGAGGATGCCGTCTACATCGCCTGGGGCCGGGCGGCGCAGGTGCTGAAGAGCGGCGACGCCACCGGGGAGCAGACGACCTGGCTCTACCACGCGACCGCGACCGATTCCTACCACTACTGGGCGTATCGCGAGCAGACCCGCAAGGACGGATCGACCTTCCTCGATCGTTCGATGCAGACGGACTACAACTTCCGCGACTACGTCAACGCCGAGCTGATCTTCCGCGACGGCAAGCTGGAGCGCTGGCGGATGTTGCCCAAACCGCCCGAGGGGAACTTCTACTCCCCGACGGCGGTCCGGGAGTGAGACCAGGGACGACGCTCCGACCACTTCATCATGGCGACACTTGCGTCGTCGCGCGGTCCGGCGACAAATTCAGCGCATGGACCGCCGAACCTTCATCGCATCGTCCGTCGCCTTCGCCGCCTTGCCGTCGCTCGGCGCCGGGAAGGTCGAGGTCAAGAAGCCCGCGGTGGCGAAGAAAGCCGCCGTGTATGTGCCGCCCCGCCTCGTCCCGCCGTTGGTCGGGTCGCAGCTCTACGGCTGGGGCCAGTACCAGGACCGTGCCGGCAGGAAGCTCTCGGAGCATCTCGACGAGGTGCTGTCGGCGTTGCGCGATGCCGGATACGACTACGCCGAGGGCAACCTCGACGTCGCCAAACCGGCCGACAACGCGAAGTTCGCCGAGCGGCTGAAGAAGAAGGGGCTCAAGCCGGTGAGCCTCTACACCGGCGGCGCTTTCCATGTGCTGGGAAAGGCCAGCGAGACCGCCGAGCGGATCGCCGTGGCGGCCAAGGAGGCGGCGAAGGCCGGCTTCGGCATCATCAACTGCAACCCCGACCCCATCGGGCGCGACAAGACCGACGCCGAGCTGGTCATCCAAGCGGAGGCGCTCAGCGAGCTCGGTGAAGAGCTGGCGAAGCTCGGCGTGAAGCTCGGCCTCCACCACCACACGCCTGAGCTGCGGAACGGGGCGAAGGAGTTCCACTCGAACTTCCGGCGCTGCCCGGCCCCGACCGTGGGATTCTGCTACGATGTCGATTGGGTCTTCCGCGGTGGCGTCGCGCCGGCGGATTGCTTGGCCCGGTATGGCGACCGGATCGTCTCGTGGCATCTGCGGCAGAGCCGCGGGCAGGTCTGGTGGGAAGACCTCGACACCGGCGACATCGATTATGCCGAGGTGGCGCGTTTCGCTGTCGGCCACAAGCTCCCGCGCTTCTATACCGTCGAGCTCGCGCTGGAGGCCGGCACGAAGATCACCCGCGATGCCGTGCAGAACCACGCCCGCAGCCGCGAGTTCGTCCGCCGTGTCTTGGCCGCCTGACGGCCGGGCGGTCCACATCGGCGCCCGCCCGGGTCCGTGTCGTCGCCCGGCTTTACCGCCTCAGTGCGGGACGAAGCGCATCCCGAGGCGCAGCCAGAGCGGGATGGTGATGAAGCCGACGAGCGACGTGCCGATGACGATGCGGATCGCCGTGATCGGGTCGCCGCCGTAGCGCCGAGCGAGCACGATGGGGAAGACGGCGGCCGGCATCGCCGCCTGGACGATCAGCACCTGCTTCATCTCGGGCGAAGCGGGGATGTACCTTGCGACCGCCAGCATCAGCAGCGGCATCGCGCCCAGCCGCAGCACGCAGCTCCAGAAGAGCGTCCGCACCCCGAGGTCGCGCCGCAGCTCCCGCGAAGAATCCGCGAGGATGGCGCCGGTCAGCACCAATCCGAGCGGGAAGCAGCAGGCGCCGAGCATGTGCGCCGAGGTGAGCACGAACTTCGGCATCCAATCGCCGGCCCGCAGCGTGTTCAGCGCGAGCGCGGCGACGACCGCGATGATCGGCGGGCTCGATAAGCGGCGCCATTCCCGCCAGCCGCCGTGGCCGAGCGCGACGAGGCAGATCGTCCACATCGCGATGTCGACGCCGAGGTTGTGGACGAAGAGCACGCCGGCGGTGTTACCGGGGAAGAGCTGCGCGATCAGAGGCAGCGGCACGTAGCCGTAGTTCTGGATGCCCGCCGCCGCGGCGAAGGTCCGGCCGACCTTCTCGCCGCCGAGCGCAAGACGGTCGCGCACCAGCCAGCAGATGCCCACGCCGAGCGCGACGCCGCCGA
>CAIWVP010000121.1 GCA_903916195.1 uncultured Verrucomicrobiota bacterium
GCAGGACAGATGGGGTCGCGCGGCAGCGCGGACCCTACCCACGAGGGTAGGGACGGGCTGCTGCCCGTCCGTGGATTCTTCCCGCGTCGTCGGGAGATCGGCCTTCAGGCACCTAGACCGCACACCCTGCCGGGCTGCGCTCCTTCCGCCAACCGGACCGCCATTTCTGATCACACCCTCCAGGCTCGCCATCTCGGACGGATCTGGGGGAGCGTATGGGCGCTTCCCGATACCTTCTCACCATGAGATCACGCTGCTTCGTCTTGATCGGACTTCTCTTGTGCTCTGTCGTGACCGCCGCACCGCCGCGGCGCTTCACCGTGGGCTGGACCAACAACCTGTTGTCGGTCGCTCATCCCGATCTTCCGGGAGGGAAGTTGGAGGTGCTTTATCTCGAAGCGTTCCTGCGTCCCGGTGCGAACGGACAGGACTGGGGCAAGAGCAAGATAGCCCACCGCACCACCTTGATCGAAGCCGCTCCGGATCGCAGCGGGCTCCGGTTCCGCACCGTGGTCGGACCGGACATCGAGGTGCTCCACGAGATCCGGGCCGGCGCGGACGAATTGGATCTCACGTTCACGATCCGCAACCCGGGGAGCAGCCGTGTCGATCTGCAGTGGTTCCAACCGGCTTGTATCCGCGTCGCGAGTTTTACCGGACGCGTCCAATCCGACTACGTCGGTCGGAGCTTCGTCTTCACCACCAACGGTCTGACGACGTTGGACCGCCTCGGGCGCACGACCGATGCGTTGTATCGCGGCGGCCAGGTGTTCCTTCCGCCGTGGACGCGCCATGCCGACGCCAATCCGCGACCGGTCGCGACCGACCGCGTCGCGAACGGCCTCATCGGTTGTATCTCGGCCGATGATAGATGGCTGCTCGCCACCGCGAGCGACCGCACCCATGAACTGTTCGAGGGGGTCTATGTCTGCTTGCACAGCGATCCGCAGATCGGCGGCCTGGAACCCGGCGAGACCAAGCGGGTCCGGCAGAAGCTCTATCTGCTGCCGAACGACCCGGCAGCGCTCCTGAGGCGGTACAAGCGAGATTTCCCGGACCGCGACCGTTGGTGAGCCGGGCATCGGAGCCGATCAAACGGCCGTGCTCCGCGGTTTCACCATCACGAGGGTCTGCTCGGCCGAGTAATCGGCATCGTTCCTGAGCAGCGCGGGCGTGAGGACATGGGCGGTCGGCGTGGCCGTTCCCAACCCTTCGAGTGCTGTCGCCAGCTCGTCGGCGCTTTGCGGACGTCGAGCGGGGTCCTTCGCGAGCAAGCGGTGGATGATCTCGAGAAGACCGGGAGGCAAGGCCGCGGCGGCGACCGGATCCAGCGACTCCGGCTCGCGGTCGAGGTGCGCTGTCACGATTTCTTCGTGGCCGGTGCCGTCGAAGACATAGCGGCCGGTGAGGAGGAACCAAGCCAAGCAACCGACCGCGTAAAGATCCGCGCGTCCGTCGACCTCCAGGTCGTCGCGGATCTGCTCCGGGGCCATGAAATGGGGCGAGCCCGTGATCGTGCCGAGGTCGTCGAGGTCATCGTCCTTGGCGGGACCTCGGCGACCGCTGATCGCCAGCCCGAAATCGAGCAGTTTCACCACTTCTTGTCGCGCGCCTTGGCGGCATAGGAACAGGTTCGCGGGCTTGATATCCCGATGGACGAGCCCGAGCGAGTGGGCCTCCGCCAACGAATCGCAGAGCTGGCGCAACCAATGGATGACGAGACCGGGAGGTTGCGGTCCGAGGGCTTTCACGACCTGCGCGAGATCGGCCCCGTGCAAGAGCTCCATCACGTAGTAGAGCTGGCCGTCGTCGGTGCGGCCGTAGTCGTAGACCTGGACGGTGTGCGGAGACGTGAGCCGGGCGGTCACCTTGGCCTCTTGGAGGAAGCGGGCGAGGAAGCGGTCGACGTTCTGGGGATCGCCAGCTTGTCCGAGCAGGAACTTCGCGCTCACCAGCTTGATGGCAGCGGGACGGGCGAGGACCCGATGCGCGGCCTGCCACACCTCGCCCATCCCGCCGCTGCCGAGCCGCCGTTCGAGCGTGTACGAACCCAGCTCGCGCAACTGGGAACGAGCCGAGACCAGTTGCTCGGTGAGCGCGCGGAGCCGGCGACGTTCGCGTTCCCGGTGGACCACCAGCGCCGCGCCGACCAACGCGCAGATCCAGGTCGGGCTCACCGCGACGACCATCCGTTGCGCGAGCTGCGGCGGCGTGTGCGGGCCGTGGTTCTGTCCGGTCACGATCATCACCGCCAACGCGACCGGCGTGGCCAAGGAGACCACGAGCAGCAGCGCATGATGCAGGATCCATGGCCCGGCCACGAGCAGCGCGAACAGCAGGACGTGGATCGAGTTCCACGAGGGCCGCGGGCCGACCTGCATCGTGCCGGTGAGCATGCGTGCCTGCATCAGCGAGCCCGCCAGCACCAGCCAGAGGAAGAGCCCGGTGCAGGCGATCAAGGCCGTGTTGCCGCGGCGACGGTAACGGGCCAGGGCGGCGACCCCGAGGCAGCCGAAGACCTGGAGCTCCAAGAGGAGCGGAGGTCCGCCGAGCGGGAGCTGGGCATCGGGAGTGTCGCCCAGCCAGAGGCGTTGCAGTTCGGTGGCCAACATCGACAACGCGATGGTCGCCGCGGTGATCATCGAGAAGCGGATGACGCCGCCGGCCACGTCCTCCGTCCTCGTGACATCGCTGAGTTCCGCGGACGACGGGCCGAGGGGCGCGATGTCCGTGCGCCGGACCTTCGCGGAGCCGTTGTCGGGAGGGGTGTGCTGGCTCATGGGAGTCGAGTGGACGTTGGCGTCCGCGCCGGCGCTTGCCAAACGATCAGGTCCGCGTCTTCGCCGCCGAGGAGTCGGAAGGCGAAGTCCGGAAGGTCCGCGTCGCGATCGCCAGCGCGCCCAACATCAGCGCGGACGAAACCAAGAACGGCGCGCCGGGCAGGTTCAGCGGCGCACCCGGCGCGATGAAGTAGGCGAACAACTGGGTCGAAGCGAGCGGTGCGATGATCTGTCCGAGGCTCGCCAGACCGGTCAAAGATCCTTGCACCGCGCCTTGCTCATCGGCCGGAGCGCTCCGGGAGATCGCCCCCTGCAAGGCGGGACCTCCGATGCCGCCGAGGCAGGCGAAACCGAGCACCGGGAAGAGCATCCACCCCTGGGTCGCGGCCGCGTAACCGATGTAGCTGATCGCGCCGATCGTGAGACCCACGAGCACGGACCGCGCTTCGCCGAGCCTCGGGATGATCTTGTGCGCGAGCCCGCCTTGCACGACCGCCGACATCAGCCCGACGAACGCGAGCGACAGGCCGATCTGCTGCGGTGTCCAAGCGTAGCGATGGCCGGTGTAGAGCGCCCAGATGCTGTGGAGCATGAACTGCGCGACGTTGGACAAGAAAAGCGCCGCCGCCAGCCGCGCCACCACCGGATATCGGCCGAGCGCGACCAACGAACCCACCGGGTTCGACCGGCTCCAGGAGAAGGGACGGCGGATCGCGCGCGGGAGCGATTCCGGGAGCACGAAGAAGCCGTACAACCCGTTCGCCAACGTCACCACGGCGGCGAAGTAGAACGGGATCCGCAAGTGGTTCGCGGTCAGCCATTCCGCCCAGGCGGCGGGAAGGTGCGCGACCAGTTGCGGGTGCGGCACTCCGAGCCAACCGCCCAAGGCCGGACCGAGGATGAACCCCACGCCGAACGCGGCGCCGATCATGCCGAAGTTCGCGGCGCGTTTCTCGGGCGGGCTGATGTCGGCGATGTAGGCCGTGGCGACGGAGATGCTCGCGCCGCTGAGGCCGTTGACCAAACGGCCGAGGAAGAACCACGGCAGGGTCGGCGCCAACGCCATCATCAGGTAATCCACCGACGATCCGAACAGCGACACCAGGATCACCGGACGGCGCCCGAAGCGGTCCGAGACGCTCCCGAGCACCGGGGCCATCAAGAACTGCATCGCCGCGTACGAGAGCGTGAGCAGCCCGACCTTCTGCGCCGCCGCCGGGACGTTCCCGCCCTCCATCTGCTCGATCAGCTTCGGGAGGATCGGGATGAGCAATCCGAACCCGATGATCTCGAGCAACAGCGTGATGAAGATGAAGCCGAGGGCGGGTTTGCGTTCTTTCATGTCCAGAGGCCCATCGTCGGTTCCAGGTCCGAAGGGATGCGCGTGCGATCTCCGCACGCCCTTGAAAGCGGAACGGCGGCCCGTTTCGGAGCCGCCGTTCGTATGTGAGAAACCGTGGACCGGCTATCAGAGCCCCTTGGCGATGATGAGCTTGAGCAGGTCGCCGACGCGGTTGCTGTAGCCCCACTCGTTGTCGTACCAGCTCACGAGCTTGAAGAAGCGGCTGTTGAGGCCGACACCGGAGCCGGCGTCGTAGATGGAGCTGTGCTTGTCGTGGATGAAGTCGGAGCTGACCACCTCGTCGCCGGTGTAGTCGAGGATGCCCTTGAGGTAGGTCTCGCTGGCCTTCTTCATCGCGGCGTTGATCTCGGCGAGCGAGGTCTCCTTCACCGTGCGGACGGTGAGGTCGACGACGGAGACGGTCGGCACCGGCACGCGGAAGGCGACGCCGGTGAGCTTGCCCTTGACCTCGGGGCAGACGAGCGCCGTGGCCTTGGCCGCGCCGGTCGTGCTGGGGATGACGTTCTGCGCCGCGGTGCGGCCGCCCTTCCAGTCCTTCTTGCTGGGGCCGTCCACCGTCTTCTGCGTGGCGGTGTAGGCGTGGACGGTCGTCATGAGGCCTTCCTCGATGCCGAAGCCTTCCTTGAGCAGCACGTGGACGATGGGCGCGAGGCAGTTCGTGGTGCAGCTCGCGTTGGAGATGACGTGGTGGTTCGCGGCCTCGTACTTCTCGTGGTTCACGCCCATCACGATGGTGATGTCCTCGTTCTTGGCGGGAGCGGAGATGATGACCTTCTTGGCGCCGGCGAGGATGTGGCCGTAGGCGCTCTTCGGGTTGGTCTTGTCGGCGTCGGTGAAGAGGCCGGTGGACTCGATCACGATGTCGACACCGAACTGCTTCCACGGGAGCTCGGACGGGCTCTTCGCGCTCACGACGTGGATGTCCTGGCCGTTGACCACGAGCACGTCGTCCTCCGCCTTGTCGGGGCTCGACTTCTTGCTGCTCACCGTGCCGGAGAACCGGCCCTGGGTGGAGTCGTACTTGACGAGGTAGGCGAGGTTGTCCGCGGGGACGATGTCACCGACGGCGACGACCTGGATGTCCTTGCCGACGAGGCCTTGCTCGACCATCGCACGGAACACGAGGCGGCCGATGCGGCCGAAACCATTGATTGCAACTTTCACCATAAGGATTCGATTTCGATAATCAGTTCAGGGTCAAAACGACGGGCGACCAGCCTATCGGCGGGTAAAGCAGGGTCAACGGGGGATTTTTGGCGGAAGCCGCGCCGTCCGCATCTTGACACTGCCCCCACGAGGTTGGGCGGCGCTGCTGCGCCGCCGATGCTTCGGCCTGGACCCGCGCCGCGAGGTCCAGGCCAGCCAGTCGGCCGCGACACGGACCGTCGGCATTTCCACGGACGCGCGGCAGCGCGTCCCTACCGGTCCGGGGGCGGTGTGCGGATGCGCCCCGCTGCGGAGACGACGAAGCCCTCGGCGCACGCGGCGCCGAGGGCTTCGGGACCGAGGTGGATCAGCGGCCGGCCGCCCAGCCGCGCACGAAGCCGATGCACTGGGCGATCTCGGGCACCGAGTTGTCCCAGTTGTACTCGTACTCGACGCTGATGTTCCCGACGAAGCCCTGGCGCTTCAGCTCGGCGAGCACGCCGCCCATGTCCGTGCCGCCCGCGCCGAACGGCACGTCATGTTGGCCGGTGCCGAGCGCCGGGCGTTCCTTGCCGTGCACCGAGATGATGTGGCCCTTGAGGATCTTCAAGCAATCGACCGGCTTGAGGCCGCTCGTCTGCCAATGGCCGATGTCGGCGCAGGATCCGATGCGCGGGTCGCGGCCCTTCACCAAGGCGAGGATGTAGTTCGGGTCCCAGACCTTGTAGTTCGGGTTCTTGGGCTGGACCGGGTGGTTGTGGTAGCCCACGCGCACATCGAACTCCTTCACGAGCTTCTCGATGGTGTCGATCGATTCGGTGGATTCGGTGGTGATCGCGTAGAGCTCCATCTTCTTGGCGAACTCGAAGATCTTGCGCGCGCCGGCCTCGTCCTTGGGCACTCCGACGACGCCGTAGTTCACGGCGCGGATGCCGTGTTTCGCGAGCTTGGCCTTGACCGTGGCGATGACGTCGTCGCCCGCGTTGTGGTCCCACTTCACGGCGCGCTGGTCGGGGCTGAGCGCTTGGCCGGGGTAGAACTCGATGACCTTGCTGCCGGTCAGCTCGGTCTTCTCGATCGCCTCGAACAAGGTGAAGCGGTTGAAGCTGTAGGCCTGGCAGCCGATGGCGAAGCCGCCGATGCGGCTCTCGGCCGGGATCGGCGAGGCGTTGAGTGCCAGCGCCGCCAGAGCGGCGACGGCGAGCACGGCGGGACGGAGGTACGAAGAGATTTTCATGCGGTGTTGGAAGTGCGCGCGAACCGACGTCCGGGGGCAAGGCGGAATTCGCCGAAAATCCAACCGGTCGTGGTCGCCTAAACGCCGGGCTGGCGCAGCGCCGCCTGCCACCCGGTCCGCGTGGCCTCGGCGATCTCGCGCATCAGGGCGTAACGTTTTTCGTAGAGGCTCCGCTTTTTCGTCTTGATCTCCTCGCGGCTCTTCTCGATGTGGCGCAGAGGCAGGTCGAAGCAGCCGTCGGCCGGCGACCGTTGGGCGCCCGATTCGGTCCAGAGCCCATCGTACGAGGCCTCGATCGATTTCCGGTTCTGGAAGTGCTGATAGATGGTCTCGTCGTCGGCCACCGCGCGGAGGCGCGTCGCGCCGACCCACTCGGCGAGCTGCTGCGCGAGGAACAGGGCGAACGCCTTGGGGCGCAGGCCGAACATGTCCTTGGTCAGGTCGCGGATCAGGTCCGGCTGGTCCGGCTCGTTCCCGCCTTGCAGGCCCCCGATGAAAAGCCCGCGCTCGACCGCGTCGCCGCCGGTGACGACGCACGCGACCGTGTACGCAAGCTTGTCGCCCGGGGACATATAGATACTGAGAACGAATTCGCCCTCCTTCTCGTAGCGGTCGTTGTTCTCCAACCGGACGGTCACGGACCGTCCTTCATCGAGCGGGAAGGTCGCGAGGTGCAGTCCGCCGGGGCGGTAGATGGCGTCGATGGTCGCTGCGGGCAGCGTCCGGTCGATGTAGCTGTAGTGCTGTTTCAGCGCCGCCAAACGGGCCGGCACGCGATGGCGTCGCGTGAGGTAAGGACGCTGTAGCTTGGCGAAGACGCGGGGCCGGGCCGCGGTGGCGACGCGCAGGTTCGGCGTGTCGAGGAACCGGTACCACTCCGCGGTCCACGGCAGGTAGAGCATGCTCCGTCCGACGTGCTTCCAGCGGCGGATCGCGGTCTGGTGGCCGGATCCGGGATAGAGCACCGGTGCGAGTTGGAGGATCTGGCGCAGGACGTTCATCGGTCGCGGTCCTCCTAGAGGGACGGAAGCGCGGGCGCTCGGTTCAGAAGTTCCATGTCGGTCCGGTCGAGTTTGGCGGCTTCCCGTCCTCCCGGCCAGCTTTCGCGTTCAACGGAGGCGGTCCTTCGCCCCGGGAAGGGCGGATTCCCGTAGCTTCGCGTATCTCAGGAACGTCATCAGCGCGGACATCCAGGCGATGACGAATCCCTGCCAACCGTCGAGGAAGCCGAGCCGCACCACGTAACCGCGGAAGAACCGCCAGGGCGGGCGCACCACCAACCCGGCGAGGCTCGGAGGTCTTCCGGCGCGACGGGCTTCGCGCACGAAGATGTCGCTGTAGGAACGTGCCTTCGCGACGTGGTGATCAATATCGTCGTAGCTGTAGTGCTGGAGATCGGAGCGCAGCACGCCGACGGGGCCGTCCACTTCGAGGCGGTCGTGGGGGTCCTCGCCCACCCAACGTCCTTGTCCGCGCCGCCACAGCCGTGTCTTGCGGTCCGGATACCAGTCGCCGTGACGGATCCAGCGTCCTGCGTAGAACGACAATCGCGGCATCGAGTAGCCCGCGCACCGCTCGGCCGCCGCCGGATCGGCGAGGAGGCGGGTGATCTCGTCGCGGAGCGCGGGCGTCACCACTTCGTCGGCGTCGATGCCGAGCAGCCACGGCTGGGTCGCCTTGTCCGCGGCGGAGTTCTTCTGCGCGATGTGGCCGCGCCAGGGTTCGCGGAACACGCGGGCACCATGACCCAGGCAGATCTCCTCGGTGCCGTCGGCGACGTCCTGGTTGAGCACGACATCCACCTCGGCGGCCCAACCGGCGACGCTCGCGAGCGTCCGGCCGATGCGCCGGGCTTCGGCGCCGGCGATGATGCAGACGGAGATGGGAAGCGGTGTCATGGACGATGCGGACCTCGGGGGCACGGTGCGGCCGACCGTAGGAGGCGGCGGACCGATGCCGCAAGCCGGGGCTGCGTTGACAGGTCGGAAAGGGTTCCCGCAGGCTCCGAGCACATGACCGCCACCATCGCGCCCGAGGTCCGCCCGTTGAGCGGTGTCGCTTTGCTCCGCGCGCTGCAGGCCGTGCTGCCGCTAGGCCGCAAGTATCATCCGCTGCTCGCGGCCCTCAACGGCCGCCGCGGCTTGGCGGCGTTGCCGTTCGCGGGCCGCGCGCTGGTGCATCCGCTGGCCTGGGGCAAATCCGCCACCGGCCTGTTGCTCGCGGGCGAGGCCTACGTGCCCGAGGTGAAGCTGCTCCCGGCGTTGCTGCGTCCGCTCAAGGACGGCGCGCTCGTCGATGTCGGCGCGAACATCGGCATCTATCCGCTGCTCTTCCGCGCCTCGTCGTCGTTGCCGGTCATCGCGTATGAACCGCAGCCGCTGCTCTTCCGCCTGCTTGAGCTCTGCGTCGCGCACAACCGTCTCGCCGATGTCTCGTGCCGTTCGCTGGCCTGCGGCGACACGCGCGGAAAAGTGCCGTTCAGCATCGGCCTCAACGGCGAGATCGCCACGGGCGACGCGGCGCGGAACGTCACGACCCTCGACGCCTTCGACCTGGAACGCGCCATCCACGACACGCACGCCGCTCAGAGCGTGGTCGACGTGCCGCTCACGACTCTCGACGACGACCTCGGCGACACGCCGGTCGCGTTCCTCAAGATCGATTGCGAGGGCTTCGAGCACCGCATCCTGCGCGGCGCGGCCCGCTTGCTGGAGCAGCAGCGGCCGGTGCTCTTCATCGAGGTGCATCCGCTGGGATTGGAGAAGTTCGGCAGCTCGGCGCGCGAGGTGGTCGATCTGCTCGCGCCGCTGTACTCGCTCGAAGGCTGGGACTTCAGCGAGAGCCGCTTTGCGTCGAAGCTCGTCCGCAGCCTGCGAAAGCATCGGCCGACGGCCGGCCGGAAGTTCACGACGATGGAGGAGTTCTTGGCGGCGGCCCAGGACGAGCCGCGGCCCTCGCAACTTTACCTCGTGGCCCGGCCGCGCTGACGGTTTCCGCGAGCCCGGGCCGTCCGACCGGCTGGAGAGCAGGCTCCCGGAGCCCATGTGTGTGGGCGCCTCGGCGCATTCGTTCCGACGCCCTGCCTTCCTCGCGCGGTGCATGTCGCGGAGGACCACCGTCAGGTTCATCGTCAGGCGAGTTCCTGTCCGCGGCGATGGTCCCGTCCCGACCCAGGCTGGTGACAGCGGTCGGGATGTGTGGTGTCACGGGCATGCGCCAGCGGCGCGCGGCGGTGGAGAGCGGCCGTCATCCGATCCGGTCTCGCCGGCGCGCTCGCCTTGGGCATGCGCTTTGGTCATCTCGATCCTGTGACCCGTGACCTGCCGGTGGGGCTATACTTCGGCCAGGTTTCTCCGCAGCCTGCTCGCGCATGCTTCCCCGCGAATGCTCGATCACATATCGACCGGATATCGATGGCCTTCGCGCGGTCGCCGTCCTCGGCGTGGTCTTGTACCATGTCGAACCGGGGCTGGTCCCCGGCGGTTTCATCGGGGTCGACGTCTTCTTCGTGATCTCGGGTTTCCTGATCACCTCCATCATCGACCAGCAGCAGCGGAACGGATCGTTTTCGTTGGTCAGGTTCTTCGAGCGCCGCCTGCGCCGGATCGCACCGGCCTTGTTGACAGTGGTGCTGGCCGTGATCCTTTTCGCCGCCTGGTGGTTCCCGCCCCATGCGTGTGTCGACCTCGGCCGTTCGGTGATGTTCACGGTCCTCTCGTCCGCGAACTACTTTTTCCTCCAGGCTGCTGACGACTATTTCCATTCCCCGGTCGAATCCCTGCCGTTGCTCCACACGTGGTCGCTCTCGGTGGAGGAGCAGTTCTATCTGGTGTTTCCGCTCCTGCTGATGGCGATCCACCGGTTGTTTCCGAGACCGTCGGTACGCGTGGCCGGTTTGAGCGCCTTGGCGGCGGCGTCGTTCGCCGCAGCGGTTTGGAGGCTGCCGACAGACCCGGCGTCGTGCTTTTACCTGCTGCCGTTTCGCGGATGGGAATTGCTGCTCGGATCAGTTCTGGCGCTCCATCTTGCCAACAGGACGGAACCCGAACCGACACTGCGGAGGAGCTCCGGTTGGATGGGCATCGTCGGACTGGCACTGATCGGGACCGCCCTGTTCGCTTTTGACCGGAACACCCCGTTTCCGGGACTCGCCGCCTTGCTGCCCTGCGCCGGTGCGGCGCTCGTCATCTGGGGCGGAGCCGGCACAAGGGCTGCCGCTAGAGGTCCTGCGGTGCGCCTGCTCGCTTCTCGGCCGCTGGTGGCCATCGGTCTGATTTCTTATTCGGTGTATCTGTGGCACTGGCCGTTGATCGTGTTCTCCCGGGAACTGGCTCCCCGCATCCCGGCTTGGGGCGCATGGGTCACCGCAATCAGCCTGGTAGCCGGCTTTCTGTCATGGCGTTGGATCGAACGACCGTTCCTCCACCGGGGAAGCATCGCCACTCGATGGGTGGTCCTGATCTGGCTGGCGGTCAGTTCGCTCCTGTTGGGCTACGCCCGTTACATCCGCAAGCAGGATGGATTCCTGCTGCCCCCCGGGGAACAAATCGCCCGGATCCTCAGTTTCAATCGGAGTTTGAATCCATACCAGAAGCTTGCCTTCGACAAGTCCGTGCCGCCGGACCGCCCGTTCGTTTACGGTGCCACCAACGCGGTTCCCCGCTATGCGCTCTGGGGCGACAGCCATGCCAATGCGATCGCCTCGGTGATGGGCGACGTCGCGCGCACCAACGGCCAAGCCTTCAAGTTCTATGGACGGGGCGGCACCAAGCCCGTGCTGGGCATTTATTCCGTCAAGTCCGGCCGCCCTGACCGCCGGCAATCCGACTACACTCCGGTGGCCTTCACCAACCTCTTGGCGGACACGAACATCACGACGGTTGTGCTCTGCGCCCGTTGGATCACGGTCCTCAAGGGGGAAGCCCTTGCCAGCAAGGAGATCCCAGTCATCTGGACGCCGTTCGAGGAACGGTCGCCCGCCCGGGTGCGCGAATATTTCCGCGACCGCCTCCACGACACCCTCCGTCAGTTGCAGGCAGCCGGAAAACAGGTCGTCCTCTTGTATCCGACACCGGAACTCGGGGTGAACGGCCCGCAGGCCGTCGCAGCCGAGGTGCTGCAACCGGAGAAACAACTCTACCTGCCGGACGCCCACGATTTCTTCACCCGACAGGAACCGATCCTGCAGTTGTTCGACGAACTGACTCCGGTCCCGGGGGTGATCCGGGTCCGCCCGTACCGCTTCTTCCTCCAAGACGGCAAGGTGGCCTATCGCGATGGTCTCGTGCCACTGTACCAAGACGATCATCATCTAAATCTCGTCGGGGCATCCCGCCTGATCCCGCTCTTCCAGCGATTGTTCGATGGTACGCTGCGCGACGACCCGTCGGAGCAGAGCGTGGCCCGGCCGCGCTGACGGTTTCCGCGAGCCCGGGCCGTCCGACCGATCAGGTCTTCCGGGCGGTCACGATGAGCGACCGGCTGAAGAGCAAGGCTCCCGAGTTCATGTGCCGGAGCACCTCGGCGCATTCGCGCGGATCGGCGTCGGGTTCGTCCCGCATCGAGGTCCGGGACCAGATCCGGCCGAGCAGCACGAAGGGCAGCAGGAGCGGGATGAGCGCCTTGCGCTTCCACTTGTCGCCGTCGACGCGCTCGACCCGGGCGCCGTGCAGCATGAGATGGTAGCGCATCTGCAGATAGGTGAGCGGCGCGATGTGCCCGCGGTCCTTGAGCTCTCCGGGAGCGAGCTGGCGGCACATCCAGGGGCCGTACTGGTAGTAGAACCCGGTGCAAAGGAACTTCAGCCGCGAGAAGACGTTCTGGATGTTCGGCGTCGAGACCACCACGCGGCCGCCGGGCTTGATGATCCGGCAGAGCTCGCCGATCAGTGCCTGCGGATCGAGCACGTGCTCGATGCCTTCGAGGCACAGCACCGTGTCGAACTCGCCGTCCGCGAAGGGCAGGCGAGCGTTCAGGTCGGCGACCACGTAGTCGGGGTGCTCGCGGTTGATGTCGGCGCGGACGGTGTCGTGGCCCGACTCGCGGAGTTTCGCGCTGAGCAGGCCGTTGCCCGCCGGGATATCGAGGATGCGCTGTCTCGCCGGGCCTTCACGGGTGATGTCGGACACCAGGCGCATGTAGCCGGTGAAGTTCGCGACGTGGGAGTAGTCGGCAGAGAGCATGGGGAGGGCAGGACTGGCAAGGGGTCACTCGAAACGACGGACAGGGCGTTGCGACCGGCTGATGCGGCGTTCGAGTTCGGGCATGATGTCGGTCTCGGGTTTCAACTCGGCCAACGGCTTGAGTTCGCGCCGCACCAGGTCCAGATCCAGTCGTTCCTGTTGGCGGTCCAAGACATCCTCGACATCAAGCCAGTCATGCGGGCGCGCGGCGAATGATTTGTGGACGAGCAGGTCTTCCGCGCTGCAGGTCCGCAGGTCGTGGCCTTCCGGGCGGCCCCAGCGATGGACGGCGATCCCTCCGATGATGCAGGACCGCCAGCGCTCAGCCTCGCAAAAGGCTTGGATGCGGAGCGCGGCCTCGTAGAGCGGGTTCATCGGACGCCACGCATCGAGGTATCCAGCAAGCGACGGTCCTCCCAAAAGCAGCCTTCCTCATGGGGATTCCGCCACGCATCGCGGTCGAACGGCAGGTCTTGGGCCTCGGTCCATGCGGAGGCTTCCGTCAATTCCCGGAGCGATCGACGGCGGTCGGCCTCGTTGACCTCTGCCGCGAGCCGCCAAGCGGCGGCCCAACGCTGCAGGGCCTCCTTGCTGTCCACCGTGCCTGTCATCGCTGCAGATTATCCGCCGCACGGTGACCCGGCGAGGGGAAACCCGGTCGTGGGTGCGATCGGAAGTGCGATCGGAAGTGGCGGGCACGGCGGGTGAGGTAGCGCAGACTGGCAGTCTGCTGTATCGCGGGTTGGCAACCCGCTGGGCGTCGATGTTTCCAGGGCGAACGGATCGCCGCCGCCCTGGCCGGCTACCCGCCTACGAAACAGCAGACTACCAGTCTGCGCTACGTAGGCCCGCCACTTCTGATCGCACCCCCGCCGTCACACCAGCGGAGGCATCTTCTCCACCCGCACGACCACGGTGCCGGCGAGCTTGTCGTGCCAGGTCTGGTGTTCGGCATCCCAAGCGCACCAGAAGAACCCGAGACCGCCCACCATGCCGCTGAAGATCGACCCGAGGGCGCGGACGATCGCGCACGGGAAGTCGATCCGCCGCCCGTCGAGGCGCACGACCTTCAGGCCCAGCACCAAGCCGCCCAAAGTCGTCGCCCGCCAGAGGTGCATGCCGACAAAATAGCCGAGGAAGAGCAGGAGATGCAGGAAGTCGCGGTCCGGCAGCCAACCGAGGACACGCCCGTGGACGATGAAGGCGATCACCACCAGGTCGAGGAATCCGGCCGCGGCGCGGCGGCCCAGTCCGACCCGCGGCAAAAGCAACGGGTCCTCTTCGATGGACGAGCTTCTCGGCGGGGACCGGAACGGCATGGAGGCCGGGCGTGAGGGACCTTCGCCTGCCCCGGAGGAAGAGACTGCGTCGATGACGGGTTCCGTCGCGGCGGTGGCGGTGGCGAAGCCCAAAGCCGCGGCGTCCGACGGGGCAGGGGACCCGGGGGGCGGGATGATCGGTGCCGGGATGACCGGCGAAGGCGATGGGACCGGCACGGGACCGGCACCGGTGGATACCGGGCCAGATGTCGCTGCCGCGTGCGACCAACCGGTGGCGGTCACCGGTTCCGGCCGGAATGCCCTCGGGGCCGGGATCGGGGCACGCTCGCGGCGGAGTCCTGCGCCCAGCGCCAGCAGCGCTGCGCCGAGGCCCCAGGGAGTGATGA
Source organism: uncultured Verrucomicrobiota bacterium (assembly GCA_903916195.1). Classification (GTDB taxonomy): domain Bacteria; phylum Verrucomicrobiota; class Verrucomicrobiia; order Limisphaerales; family UBA9464; genus CAIVQB01. The sequence goes on from CAIWVP010000121.1 coordinate 14,375, forward strand.
CCATCCACACGACGATGCCCACGAACGGGATCAGGTAGAACAACGAGAGCACGACGCCGCCGATGAGCAGGAGCGCGGGCATGGCGAGTCCGGCCTTGAACTGGCGGCTGAGCGCGCGCCCCAGATGGAGCAGCACCGCGGCTTTGCCGAACAACGTGGCGACGAGCAGGGTCGCTCCCACGAACGGCAGCACCACCCAGCCGGCGACGGTCACGAACAAGATGATCGACACGAACGCCGCCAGCGGCAGCGCGAACAGCCCCATCAGGAACGACGTGGCACCGCGGTTCTCCAGCGCATCGGCGGCGGCACCCACCGGCTTGGGGAACACCGCCGCCAGCACGATATAGCCAAGCAGGAACATCCCCGCGGCCACCCAGACCCAACCGACCGACAACGCCAGCGGCCGCCCTTTCAGGACGCATGCGCGGAAGGTCTTCCTGACCGGATCCGGGACCGTGAAACCCCTCATATCCCCGATCTTCACCGGCACGACCTCGCCGCCGACCTTGGCGCTCGACGCCACGTCGACACCACCGAGGACGCCGACCGCTGTGCCGCCGACCACGGCGCCGGGGCCGATCGTCAAGCCCTTGCCCACGTTCACGGCGTCGCCCGTGACCCTGCCGTTGACCCGGGCTTCGCCGAGCACGACCACGAGGTTGCCCTCGACCGTGCCGTCGACGATGGCGTCGCCGAGCACCACGACGAGGTCGCGGACCGTCTCGTTGGTCTTCACGTGGATCGACTGGCCGATCTGGACCACCGGTTGGTGGTTGCCGCCGTGGCTTCCGGACGGGTGGAGGTCCGGATCGGCGTCGACGTCGGCGCGGTCGATCGCCGCTTCGGCGCGACGGATCTCGGCTTCGGCCTTGGCGATCTCCTCGTCGACCTTCGCCTCGGCGCGGTCGGCTTCTGACTGGGCCTTGGCGATGATCGAATCCGCGGTGTCGGCGGCGCGCACGGGTGTCCGGAGCGCCATCACGGTCAGCAAGATCGCGAAGAGGATCCGTTCGAAGGGGTGTCTCATGTCAGGGAAAGGAATCGGAACAATCTCAACGGAAGTCGCCGGCGAGCCGCCAGCAAGCGGCGCCGAGCCCGACGCAGGAGCACCAGAGGAACGCCATGGCGCCGCAGGCCGAGGCGATCACCCAGAGATGGGCCGAGCGCAGGACCATCACCATCGCGCTGCCCAAGGTCGACAGCACATCCACCGCGATGGAGACGGTCCGGAGGCCTTCGGTCTGCGCGAGAGATTGCTTCGCGTTGGCCAGGCTGACCGCATCGGCGTGCGGTGCGAGGAACCAGACCACCGCACCGACGAGGCCCGCGAACAAGGCGAGCGACAGCAGTTGGAAGTGGCGCGGCCAATCCAGCCACGGGCGTTGGTGCCAAGCGGACGCCTTCTGCCGTGCCGATGCCGCCAGCACCCGCGGGGCGAGCGTGGCCGGAGCGCGGCGCGCCGGGAGCTGCCGGAGCGCTTGGTCCGCCCAGACGGCGAGCGGATCTTTCGGGTCAGGTTTCATGGCGGGGGAGAGCTTGGTCGACCCTCGGCACCGGCGCACACCCCGAAGAGAGCCGGTCACGCCGCACGGCGTGTGCCGCATGGCCGGCTTGTGCCGTCCGCGTGCTCTGTGGGTGTCGGTTTCCATCGGTCGTCATGGGCTCTGTCTTGTTTGCTCAAACACCCACGGAATCGCGGGAGGGTTGCAGTTTTTTTCGGAGCGCCTCGCGGGCGCGGAAGATGTCGGTCTTGACCTTGCCCAGCGAAACGCCGAGGTGGGTCGCGATGTCGGCGTAGTCCATGTCCTCGAAGTGGTAGAGCACGAGCGCCACCCGTTGGTCCTTGGGCAGCTTCGGGAGGGTCGCCTCCAGCAGCTCGCGCTGGTCGCGGGTGAGCAAGGCTTGGTCGAGCGTCTCGGGTGCCGCGAAATCGAGCTCGCGCGCCTCGCCATCGTCGTCCTCGCGGGCCAGGTCGCTGAACATCTTCCAGCGGGCCCGGTAGCGTTGGAGATGGTTGAGGCAGAGATTCCGCGCGACCGTCTTCAGCCAGCCTCCCGCCGTCGTGCTGCCCGACAGGTCGTCCCAATGCTTCCACGCGCGGACGAACACCTCCTGCGACACGTCCTCGGCCTCGGCGTCGTTGCCGAGGAGCCGGACGGCCGTGGAGAAGACCATGTCCTGGTAGGCCAGGACGAAGCTCTCGAATTGGGCAGGGTCGCGCATGTCGTTCCGCCCGCAGGACGGGTGTAGCGTGACGGAACCACCCGACACGGGGCAGGATTGTTTCAGCGAAGTTCGCTCCCTGGGATCTTCCTGCTCGTAATCCTTCCCGGAATCCGGATCTTCGGCGACACCGGCACGCGTCGCGCAACGCGGGGAGGGACCCGCGACAGGACCAAGAACCAGCCCACCCGAAGGATCCATCGCCTTGTCCCCTGAACTCCTACGCCTGCTCCGCGAGACATCGCGGTCGTTCTACCTGACGCTGAGGGTGCTGCCGCCGGCCGTCCGGCCCCAGATCGGCCTCGCCTACCTGCTCGCGCGGGCGACCGACACCATCGCCGACACGGAACTCGTCCCGGTCGAGGAACGGCTCGCCGCGCTGGCCGCGCTGCGCGGGCGCATCGTCGGTGAGCACCGGGATCCGCTCGATCTTTCGCGCTTGGCCGCTTCTCAGACCGGCAAAGGCTCGGACGGCGAGCGCCGTCTGCTCCAGCGCGTCGAAGCCGCCGTGGAGCTGCTCGCGCAGGCCGCATCGGCCGACCAAGCGTTGATCCGCGAGGTGCTCGCCACCATCACCAGCGGACAAGAGCTGGACCTGCGGCGTTTCTGCGGCGTGTCCGGCGGGCCGGTATCCGCCGTGCCGCCGGTCTTGGAGCCGGTCTTGGAGCCGGCCTCGCTTTCGACGTCCGGCGAGACCGTTCCGCCGCCGATCGTGCTATCGCCCCCGGTCATCCCGCCGGCCGCCGCGTCGGGGGTGGTCACCGCGTTGGCGACCGACGCGGAACTTGACGACTACACCTACCGCGTCGCCGGTTGTGTCGGCGGATTCTGGACGAAACTCACGCGGGCGCGGGTCTTCCCGGGGGCGGTGATCGACGACGCGCGGTTCCTTTCGGACGGCATCCGCTTCGGCAAAGGGCTGCAATTGGTCAACATCCTGCGCGATCTGCCGAAGGACCTCCGCGCCGGTCGCTGCTACATCCCTGCTTCCATGCTCGCACGGGTCGGCCTCGTTCCGCGCGACCTGCTCGATCCAGCGAACGGCCCGCGGCTGCGCCCCATCTATCTCGAGCTGCTCGATCGCGCGCAATCGGATCTCGAGGCCGGCTGGCGCTACACCAACACCCTCCCGCGCGGTCAGATCCGGCTGCGCCTCGCTTGCGCCTGGCCGGTGCTCATCGGGGTCAAGACCATCGCCCGCCTTTGCACCGCGGACGTCCTCGATCAGCGGAAGCGGGTGAAGGTCTCGCGGTCCGAGGTGGAATGGTTGCTGGTGACCTCGGTGATGAAGCTCCCGTTCCGCGGCGCTTGGGAACGGCAGTTCGCCGACCACAGCGGTTGAGGCTTCTTGGCACGCGCCAACCCCGGATCGTGCTAACCTCCGCCCGATGAACGTCCTCGTCAGCGGTGGTTCCGGGTTCGTCGGAAGCGAGATCGTCCGGCAACTGGTCGCGGCCGGGCACCGCGTGCGGGTGCTGTCCCGCGGGTTCCGCCGCCTGGATCCTGCGGTCCGGTCCGTCCTAGGTTCCGTGCTGGACCCTGGGTGTTTGCCGGAGGCTTGCGCGGGTTGCGACGCGGTGGTCCATCTCGTCGGCATCATCAGCGAGATAGGGGGACAGACCTTCGAGCGCGTCCATGTCGACGGCACGCGGAACATCCTGGCTGCCGCCCGGGCCGCCGGAGTCCCGCGTTTCATCCACATGAGCGCCTTGGGCACGCGCCCCGACGCGGTCGCCCGCTACCACCGGACCAAATGGGTCGCCGAGGAATCCGTCCGCGCCAGCGGGCTCGATTGGACGATTTTCCGGCCGAGCCTGGTGTTCGGTCCTGGCGACCACTTCGTGGGCCTCTTCGCGCGGATCAGCCGCTGGTCGCCGGTGTTGCCCGTGATGGGTGACGGCCAAGCCCTGCTCCAGCCGGTCGCAGTGGACGAGGTCGCGCGCTGTTTCGTCGGCGCGTTGGCGGAGCCCCGGAGCATCGGCCGGACCTTCGACCTGTGCGGCAGCGAACGACTGAGTTTCGACGCGGTCCTCGACGCCATCCTGGCGGCCACCGGCCGGCGCCGGATGAAGCTCCACATCCCGCTGCCGATCGCGCGCTTGCAAGCCGCCGTGATGGAATCGGTCTTCCCCCGGGTCTTACGACGGCCGTCGCCGTTGAACCGCGACCAGTTGCTCATGCTTTCCGAGGACAATGTCGGCGACCCCGTCCCGGCCAGCCAGATGTTCCGATATCGGCCGACTGGGTTCAGGGCCGGGATCAGGCCCCTTTTGGCCTGAATCCGGGAAGATCCGCGGGAAGCACCGACCTCGGTCGGTGATCGTGGGAAGAAAACCGTTGAACCGAAGGCATCCCCGCCTAGTATCTCCCCGCCTTCAATGGCAAATCGGTCGGGGCGTAGCGTAGCTTGGTAGCGCGTCTGAATGGGGTTCAGAAGGTCGTGAGTTCAAATCTCACCGCCCCGACCATCTTCTCCTGCAACGGGTTTCGTTTAGCGACCCTCTCGCTTGCAACATCGGCTGACGACAAGTTCACCCGCATCCAGGGTGTTCTTGGTACCGAAAGCAGCATCGCATTGACTCAACTGCTGGTGAGGATGTTCCGGCCCGCGCGACCCACCGTCGCTGCCGCGCTTTTCAAATGCCCTCCACGGTCACAAGCCGACCGGGGGCGCCGGTAACTTCGCCACAGCATGAACCGCAGGGGGAAGCACATCCGGATCGTTGGCACGCGTCGGTTCTACCCGCCTGCGTCCATCGCGTGGTGATCGAAACTTCCTTCGCCGCCATCGGCTGAAGCGATGCCGCCGCCGATGCGGCAGATCAGGGCCGTCCATGGGAAGTGCGGCGGCAACGGAGGGTCCGACGCGCAGCAGCGCGGTTTGCCCGATTTTGTGCCGCAGCACGCTGTGGGCGTCGGGACGGTGGTGGGCCGGAGAACGTCGAGCGGGAATCGTCTTTGTCGCCACGGTCACACCACCTTCCCGGAGCCAAGGCCCGCGTCGGGTCGTGGCCGGTCCGGCTCCGAGGCCACTTCCGGGGCACCTTCGCTCTCGAGCCCACGCGGCCGGATGCGCAGACTCCACGGCGTGCCCGAACTCGCGTGGTGGTGGTATCCGATCCTGTTCGTGACCGGTCTGGCGGCGGGTTTTGTCGACGCTATCGCCGGCGGCGGCGGCTTGCTGACCTTGCCGGTCCTCTTCGCCACCGGCATGGATCCGAGGGCTGCGCTCGGGACCAACAAGTTCCAGTCTTCCTGCGGCACCACGGTGGCGACCTGGCAATACGCCCGTCACGGATTGTTGAAGTGGGCCGGGTTGCGCATCGGCATCCTCGCGACGTTGTCGGGGGCCATCGCCGGAGCGTGGGTGGTCACCCGGTTGGATCGCGACCTGCTGCGTCCGGTGGTCCCGGTGTTGCTGGCGTCCATCGCGGTCTACACCTGGCTCAAGCCGGACCTCGGACGCGAGGCCCGTCCGCCCCGTCTGGACCGCACCCTCTTCGCCTTCGCCTCCGGTCTGCTTTTGGGCTTCTACGACGGATTCTTCGGGCCGGGCACAGGGATGTTCTGGACGGTCGCCTGCGTGCTCTTGCTCGGTCTGGATCTGCTGGCGGCGACCGCCTACACCAAGGCGATGAACCTCACCAGCAACCTGGCGTCGCTCGCGGTTTTTCTCTGGACGGGCCACGTCCGCTTCGGCGTCGGGCTGACCATGGCCGCCGGCCAGGTGATCGGCGGGCGCCTCGGCGCGAAGGTCGCCGTGAAAGGGGGGGCGAGCGTCATCCGGCCGATCTTCCTGACCATGGTGCTGGCGCTGGCGGCCAAGCTGCTTTGGGACCACTTCCGTTGACGGTGGTCGGACGCTGGGAGATCCGCCCGCGTGCACTCGGGCGGCGTACGGCGCACGGCGGACCGGAAAGACCGCTCTCCCGGCAGAGCGCGGCCCGGCGGGACGTCCCCCTCCTTGTCCGCTGCCTCGGATCGCATCCTCCGAAGGGGAACTGTTTGCGCCGGCTCTGGTCGTGGGGTTCTCTCCGCTGGCCGATTTCTTCTGTGAACAAACCTGCCCTCGTCAAAAAAATCATCGACCACCTCGCGGCCGAGCTCGAGCTCTACGCCAAGGCCGCCCGCGCGGCCCGCGAAGAAGCGACCGACCCGCAGAACAAGGCCGAGAACAAGTACGACACGCGCGGGCTCGAGGCGTCGTACCTCGCTCGCGGCCAGGCCCGGCAGGTCGCCGAGACCGAGCAGGCGATGCACGAGCTGGCCATGCTGGAGCTGCGCGCGTTCGCTGCCGCGGACCCGATCCACGTCGGCGCGCTGGTCGAGGTGGAGCGGCGCGGCGAGCCTTCGTGCTACTTCATCGCCCCCAAGGCGGGCGGCACCGAGGTGAAGAGCGGCAAGAAGGAGGTCCTCGTCCTCACGCCCGGATCGCCGCTCGGCCAACAGCTCATGGGGAAACGACAAGGCGACCTTCTCCGTGTCGATCTCGGTGGAACCAAGGACGAACTACGGATCGTCTCGGTCTCCTGACGGGGCGCTTGCGCGGATGCCGATGAATCCCATCGCCCAACCCGTCCCGCGGTCGCTGCTGGACCTCTCGTACGCCGGGTTGCGGCAGCAACTGGTCGCGGACGGTCTCCGTCCGTCGCATGCCCACGCGCTCTGGCGCGCGGTCCACCTCGGCGACGACCGTGGACTCGTCCGTCCCGATGCGTTCCTTCCGCCGCTGCGCCGCTGGGTCGCGGAGCACTTCGGTGAAGGGCGGGCATTCCAGATCGAGCGACCGGAGCTGGCCGCCGATACCGCCAGCGCGGACGGGCTCACCCGCAAGTTCCTCCTGCGTCTGGACGACGGGGAGACCATCGAGACGGTGCTGATGGGCTATGCCGGGCGGTCCACCGCGTGCCTGAGCACCCAGGTCGGTTGCGCGATGGGCTGCGTGTTCTGTGCGACCGGTCAGATGGGATATCGGCGGCACCTGCGCGCCGGCGAGATCGTGGCGCAGGTCCGCCATGTGCAGCGTCGTCTCCGCGAACGCGGCGATCACGGCCTGCGCAACCTCGTCCTCATGGGGATGGGCGAACCGCTGCACAACTACGACGCGGTGATGACGGCGCTCGGCATCATCACCGACCGGAGCGGGCTCAACCTCGGGCCGGGCCACATCACCATCAGCACCGTGGGCGTGGTGCCGGGGATCCTGCGCCTGGCGGACGAACCCCAGCCCTACAACCTCGCGGTGAGCCTGCACGGCGCGACCGAGGCGGAGCGTTCCGCGCTGGTGCCGGCGAGCCGCCGATGGTCGCTCGCCGAGCTGATGGAAGCCTGCCGGACCTTCTGCGCGAAGACGGGCCGGCGGATCTTCTTCGAGTGGACCTTGATCGACGGCGTGAACGATTCCGCTGCCCAGGCCGGACGCGTGGCGACCTTGCTCGCCGGGATCCCGTCGCACGTGAACCTGATCCCGCTGAACCCGACCGACGGTTTCGTCGGCGCCACCGCGGCGTCCGGGGCCGCGGAGGAGTTCCAGCGCGTGCTGCGGGGCCACGGCATCCCCAGCACCATCCGGCAACGCCGCGGCATCGACGTGGCGGCGGGGTGCGGCCAGTTGCGGGCGACGGCGTCCGTCCCGTGACCGGGCAGGCCTCCGGCGGTCGGATCGGGGCCTTTGCGGCATCCCGCACTGCTGTCTCTCTCGCTATTGCCCGCCGCCCGGCGGCCTTCTACTTTCCGCGCCTCTTAGAAGGCAGTCCCATCGAACCATGAGCGAAGAAACGTCCGACCCCGCCACCGTGCAGCCCGGCGAGACCGCGCCTGAAGCCGCCCTGGAGGCGCTCACTCCCGCGCAGTTCACCGAGCTGAAGGCCAAGGCCGCGCAGTCCACCGAGCTCTACGAGCGGCTGCTCCGCACGACGGCCGATTTCGACAACTTCAAGAAACGCGCCGCCCGCGAGCGCGACGAGGCCCGGCGCTCCGGCGTCGAGGCCACGCTCGGCAAGCTGTTGCCGGTGCTCGACAACTTCGACATGGCGCTCGCCGCCACCGTGCAACCGAACGCCACGGTCGAGACGCTGAAGGTCGGTGTCGCGATGATCCACGGCCAACTGCGCGGCGTGATCACCGATTCCGGGCTGGAAGAGGTCGATGCCCTCGGGCAGCCGTTCGATCCGGCGTTGCACGAAGCTGTGTCCCAGCTCGAGACCGCCGACGTGCCCGAAGGCCAGGTCGTGCAACAGCTCCGCAAAGGTTACCGGTTCCGCGAGCGCCTGCTCCGCCCGGCGAGCGTCGTCGTCGCCAAACACCCTTCGGCGGACACCACCCAGGCCTGAGACCCTCCGTTGCCGACCGCACCGGATGACGGTCCTGCCCAGCAGGACCGTGCGCACCCAAGATAGAGATCCACTTCCATGGCAGCCTCCAGCAAACGCGATTATTACGAAGTCCTCGGTGTCGAACGCGGCGTGTCCGCCGACGACATGAAGAAGGCCTACCGCAAGCTCGCGGTGAAGTTCCATCCGGACAAGAACCCGGGGGACAAGGGGGCCGAGGAGAAGTTCAAGGAGCTCGGCGAGGCCTACGAGGCGTTGAGCGATCCGCAGAAACGCGCGGCCTACGACCAGCACGGGCACGCCGCCTTCGATCCGCGGGCGCGCGGTGGCGGCGGCGGCGGACGCGGTGGCGGGTTCCACGACCCGAACGACATCTTCCGCTCCGCCTTCGGCGGCCAAGGCGACCTCGGGTCGATCTTCGAGCAGTTCTTCGGCGGTGGAGGAGGGGGCGGCGAAGACTCCGAATCGGGCGGGCCGTCGCGCGGCTCCGATCTCCGCTACGACATGGAGATCACCCTCGCCGAGGCGGTGAACGGCACCGAGAAACAGATCACCGTGACCAAGCCGGCCGCGTGCGATCCATGCTCCGGGACCGGCGCCGAGAAAGGGTCGAAGCGCATCCGCTGCATCCAGTGCGCCGGCCGTGGTCGCGTCGTCGTATCGCGCGGCATCTTCAGCATCCAGCAGACCTGCCCGCGCTGCGAAGGCGCCGGCGAGATCGTCGACAAGCCGTGCAAGGCCTGTTCCGGAGACGGCCGGGTCAACAAGCCTTCGACCATCACCCTGCGCATCCCGGCCGGGGTGGACAACGGCACGCGGCTGCGGTCCTCCGGCAACGGCGAGGCCGGTCACCGGGGCGGTCCGTCCGGCGACCTGTACGTCGTGCTGCACCTGGGCGAGCACGACATCTTCCGGCGCGACGGCGACGACCTGCAATGCGAGGTGCCGGTCGCGTTCACCCAAGCGGCGCTCGGCGCCGACGTGGATGTGCCGACGATGACGGGCAAGGCGCAGATCCGCATCCCGGCCGGCACGCAGACCGGCACGACGTTCCGACTGAAGAGCAGGGGCGTGAAGAACATCCAGGGCCACGGTGTCGGCGACCTGCTCGTGAAGATCGTGATCGAGACGCCCACCCGGCTCGACGCTGCCCAGCGCGCGAAGCTCGAAGAATTCGCGAAGCTCTGCGACCCGAGCGTGAACCCGCAGAGCAAGAGTTTCTTCGACCGCGCGAAGGAGTTCTTCCGGTGACGCCGGGGCGGTAGGGGAGTGGGAAATGAGCGAGTGAGCGAGTGAGCCAGTGAGCCAGTGAGCCAGTGAACGGTGATCGGTGATCGGCAATCAGCCACGGAAACCCATTTGAACCCTCAACATCGATTTCTTCAGCTCTGATCATTGATCACCGACCTACTGACCTACTGACCTACTGACCTACTGGCTCACTGGCTCA
>CAIWVP010000122.1 GCA_903916195.1 uncultured Verrucomicrobiota bacterium
CGGTGAGGTTGTCATTCAGCCCGGCGAGTTGTTCACTGTAGGAGCTGAGCACCGAGAGGGTCGACCCGACCACCGAGCGGTCCATGGAGAGCTGGATAATGGCGTTTTTCGTGTTGCTGAGCGCGGTGGCGGCGTCGACGGCGGTGAACACTCTGGACGCGGCGGCAGCGCTGTAGATGGAGGCGCCCCCGAGGTTGATGCCGGCCATCGCGAAAGAGCTGCCTTCTGAGTCGACCGTCACGTTCAACGTCGCCGCCGTGGCGGAGAAGAGGTCCACGCCGTTGAACTGCTTCGTCGTCGTGCTCCTGACGTAGTCAGAGAGTTTCTGGTACTCTTCGTCGTAGAGCACGCGGTCGGGGTCGGTCTTGGTCACGTCCTGCGCGAGCACGGCCAGCTCGCCCATGCGGTCCAGCGCTTTGGCGAGCTTCTTCAGAAAACCATCTTGGGTCTGGGCGAACGAGATGGAGTTGCGCACGTTGGACGCGGCGGCGGCGGTGCGGTTGATCTGCGCATCGAAGCGCATGGAGACCGCCATTCCCGCCGCATCGTCTTCCGGCGAGACGAGTCTGGAGCCCGACGACAAGCGCGCGAGCGACTTGCTGAGACTGTTGGAGGATTCAGCGAGGAAACGGGCTCCGGTCTGGGCTGCGATGTTGGTGTTGATCACCATAACTCTATCCGTGAGTTTCGCTCCTTGCGGAGCATTGCTGAGTGCGACATCCATGTCGCATGGCGAACTTTGTCAGAGGCGTTCAACGTGTTCCCCACCGGCCCTTTGTAGCTGCCGGCCGCCCGTCTTGCGACTTCTACATCATCGGAACACCCCCAAAAAACTTGAGGTTAAGTTCGGGCCGAAGAGAGAATCTGGAAAGCAGGAAAGCAGGAAAACCGGAGGTCTGCCGAACCCCTCCTGCTTTTCAGATCCATCGGTTCCACAAAGCAGATGGCACCTCGCTGCATCGCAGGGCCGCGATCCGCAGGCTCCGCCTCCCACCCAGCTCCAAGATATCTCTTCGCGCCCTGCCCAAGGCCTTGACTCCGCCACGAACCCCGGGACTATCGACAAATATCACCCCCCTCTCCGTGACCTGATGTCCACTCCTCGCAAGCTAACCAAGTGCCGCGGCCCCCTTTCGCGAAGGAGTTTCTTGGAGATCGGCTCGCTGGCGGCTTGTGGGGTCGGGCTGAGCGATCTGTTGCGATTGAGGGCGTTGGGCGGCAGTGCCGGCCCGTCGGATCCGGACACGGCGGTGATCCTCGTGTGGCTCCCGGGCGGCCCGCCGCACATGGAGACGTACGACATGAAGCCCGATGCTCCGTCGGAGTATCGCGGCATCTTCAATCCCATCCGCACGAACGTGCGCGGGATCGAGGTCTGCGAGTTGCTGCCGTTGCACGCCAAGTGCGCGGACAAGTACACGCTCATCCGCTCCGTTTCCCACGAATTCTCCGACCACGGCGGCGGCCACAAACGGTTCCTCACCGGCTACAAACCGAAGTCGCCGGTCGATACGGTGAACGATTATCCCATGGTGGGATCGGTCGTCTCCAAGCTGCGGGAGCAGTTGAAGAGGGGCTTGCCCAACTACGTCGCGGCCACCGACGACGGGCGCCAGGGAGCGGATGTGTTCGCGTTCGGCGGAGCCTATCTGGGCAGCGCCACCACGCCGTTCTTCGTCGCCGGCGATCCGAGTTCCCCGTCGTTCAAGGTGCAGAACCTCGGCCTCACGCCCGACATGGCCGAACGGCTCGACGACCGCGCCCACCTGCTGGCCGGCCTGGATCGCCTGCGGCGCGACGTGGACAAGAGCGGTCTCATGGACACCATGGACCAGTTCAACCGGCAAGCGCTGGACCTGCTCATGTCCGACAAGGCCCGCGCCGCCTTCGATCTGTCCCGCGAGCCCGCGAAACTGCGCGAGCGCTACGGCAACCACGCCTTCGGACAGCGCGCCCTCATGGCACGGCGATTGGTGGAGGCGGGCACGAGCTTCGTGACCGTGGTGATGGAGAATCCGGGCGGCACGATGCCCCGATACGGCACCTATAACTGGGATTCCCATGCGGTGAACTGCCACCTCTTCGACGACGCCCGATGGCGTTTCCCCTATTACGACCAAGCGGTCACCGCCCTCATCGAGGACCTCTATGCGCGCGGGCTGGACAAGAAGGTGCTGCTGGTCGTCACCGGCGAATTCGGTCGCACCCCGCGGTTGAGCACGACCGTCGGTTCGCAGACGGGGGTGACGCAGCCGGGCCGCGACCATTGGCCCGGATCGATGTCGATGCTGGTGAGCGGTGGCGGCATGCGCACGGGCCAGGTCATCGGGGCCACGGACGCCCGGGGAGAGGCCCCGATCGAGCGCGCGTTGGCGCCCGAAGACCTGTGGGCGACGGTGTATCGCCATCTGGGCATCGATCCCACCCAGAGTTTTCTGGACCACTCCGGTCGGCCGTTTCCCATCCTCCCCGGTGGCGAACCCATCGCGGAGCTGCTGCCCTCTTGATCCGGGGGACCGGTTCCCTTGGCGCCCCGGCCGATGAGAGCGGCGTGGCATCGGCCAAGGCGCTCGAAGGCAAAACGTGGGATCGTCCGGTGATCGTCAGCGACCCGATCCCCCTCCGCGGTCCCTGGGAAGCAGCCTGCTACCGGTCGCCGCTGGCCAAGGTGGAGGGCCTTTCGAAGGGCAAGCAACCTTGGACCGCCCAGAGGGACGGACCCCGCGGGTCTCCAAGTCGACATCGGAGCGGCATGAGGGCCGTCGCGGCTATCCGAGGGGCAACCCGCAATGGGGACAATTCATGCGCACACTGAAAGACTTCATCTGGACCCTCTGCCCACAGTGACCACAGGGACGTCCTTTGCGCTTGGCCATCCCGACGATCTCTTCGACGAGATAGGCGACGCCGAGCGACAGGACGATCACCAGTCCCGCGTAGAACTGGAACGACAGTTCGTGGTCCGGGAGACCCACTTCTTTCAGAAAAATCCCCGCGAGGATGGCGAGCGGCCAGAAGAACGCGTGTTTCCATTTGCGATAATGTGTCCACATAGCCGGTTGAAAAACGCGTCGACTCTTGATTCGGCGCCGGGTCCCTCTCCCAGCTCAGGGTTTGACGGCGAGCAGGGAGCCCGATTTGTCCGCCACCTTCGAACCCTGGAGAAGCCGCGCAGCGACCCAGCGGCTGTGTGGTCGTAAGTCAAAAAAACAGGCACCCGGATTTCTCATACGTCGGCCCTGGGCCTTCGTGGCAGATGCCTTGCGAGCTGCAGGGTCGGGTGGCGGACTTGGTTCGATCATAGAATCGTTTCCTGTCGCGCCCGACGGACCTGAAATCAACCGGCCTGAGGTGATCCGGAACGGCGACAACCTACCCAGGGAAGCGCTGGACGCCACAAAACAGCAAGCGTGGCGGCGAGCGCAGATCGGCTCAGACCACAGGAATCGGCGTGAACTGCCGGCCGAGGATCGGCGCGCTCGGCGTCTTGAGCCAGTTCTCCAGCACGTCCGCATAGACCGCCCGGAAATCGGTGCGGAACTTCATGTCGCCGTCGACCCGGTCTCGCGGCGCGAGAGAAGCCGCTTCTCCGCGGAGCCCCGCCTTCACCTTGCCTCCCAGCACGAACAACGGCGCCGCGGCGCCGTGATCGGTGCCGCCGCTGGCGTTCTCGGAGACGCGCCGGCCGAACTCGCTGAACGTCAGCACCAACACCCGGTCGAGTTGTCCCAGCTCCTTCAGGTCGGCGAGGAACGCCTTCAGTGAATCGCCCAACTCGCCCAGCAAGCGCTGGTGCGCCGGCAACTGGCCTTGGTGCGTGTCGTAGCCGCCTTGGCCCACGTGATACACGCGCGTGGGCATGCCGCCGGCGATGAGCTTGGCGACCAGCTTGAGGTCGGTCGCGAGCCGTGTGGCGGGGTAACTGGCCTGGTTCTTCGCCTTGGCGACGACCTCACGGATCCGGTCGGAGCTGACCTGCGCGTCGAGCGCGGTGCGTTCGAGGAAATCCAGCGGCGACCCGCTGTGCGCCGCGGCGCCGCCGATCATGCCCACGCTCCCTCCGGAGTCGGTCGCATCCGCCCGGTTCATCGCGCGGTAGAACTTCCCGCCCCCGTTCATGTCGCCGCCTTCACCATCCACGAAGCGATAAGAATCCGGGTTCTCCAGTGCCACGCCGGTCGGCTTCTTCGCGGCGAACGCGAGCGGCGAGCGGGCGCCGATGGCGATCCCCACCGTCGGGTCCGCGCCGGGGCAAGCGTTGTCGAAATAGCGGCCGATCCAGCCGAGGTTCGAATAGCGGCTGCTGTCGGTCGCGGTCATCCAGATGTCGGTGCTGCGGAAGTGCGAGCGGTTCGGGTTCGGATAACCCACCGCGTGCAAGATGCCGACCTGACCGAGATCGTGGAGGTGCTTGAGCCCGGCCAAGGACGGATGCAGCCCGAAACGGTCGTCGAGCTTCAGGAGCTGGTCGGCTTTGATCCTGAGCTTCGGACGCGCCCGATGGTAATCGTCGTCGGTGAAGGGCACGAGGGTGTTCAACCCGTCGTTGCCACCCGCGAGCTGCAGCAACACCAAGATCGGCGCGTCCTTGCCGGTGGCGGTCTGCACGTCCCGTCCCTCGGCGTCGGCGTGCAACTGGTCGAGGGTCGCGGCCACGAACGACGGCACGCCCATCGAGAGGGCGCCACCGAGCGCGGTGGAGCGGAGGAACGAGCGGCGGGTGTGAAGCGTATCCATGGGAGTATGGGGAGCGCGGGCGGATCGCCCGCGCGCTTGGGTTCAGATGAGCTGGTAATCGGGCGTGCACATCGCGAGACGGACGAACCCGAGCAGGTCGTGGTCGTCGAGCGAGCCTTGCGCTTGGAGGTGATCGCGCAAGGCCGCGCGGTCCTTTGCCTGGAGCGGGCCGTTGATGAAACGCCGTTCCACTTCGGCGAGCAGGCGGTCGGTCGATCGCCGCACCTCGGCCGGGAAGATCATGTCCGGATCGGCGGCGTGCGGTGTAAGCCGGGCCATGGTCCGGCCGGCAACCTTCTTGCCGGTCGGCTTGCGCGCCATGATCGGCAGCGCGTTCTCCCCGGTGGTGAGCAGCAGCGCGAGGTTGTGCCGGGTGAGCAAGGTGTTCGTGTTGATCCACGCCACGCCTCCGTCCCAGCCCTTCACGTTCGGCGGATTGAACAGCTCCTGCCCGAGCGCCCGCAGCGCGTTGACCGCCACGGGGCCGGGCGGCAACGGACGCTCCAGTTGGCGGCACGCCGTCACGAGCAGCTGCACCGGGCTCTTGATCTGCTGGCGCACGACGGCCGGCGAGTGGAATTCCTCCGAGAGGAACAACGTCCGCAAGAACGGCCGGAACTCCTGACCGTGCCGGTGGAACTCCGCCGCCATCGCTTCGGTCAACGCGTCGGACGGCTCCGTGCCCGCGAAGAACCGCCACAGTTTGCCAGTCAAAAACCGCGCGCTCCGAGGCTGCGCCGTGATGATCTTCAGCAGGTCCTCGCCGTCGAAGTTCCCGGTCCGCCCGAAGATCGTCTTGTCGCGCAGGTCGCGGAGCCGGGGTCGGAAGGTCGGCTCTTGGTGCAGCCGGTCGTAGGTCAGCCCGGTCAGCGCGCGCGCGGCCTCGGTGACGTCCTTCTCTGTGTGATGGCCTTCGCCCAACGTGAAGAGCTCCATCAGCTCGCGGGCGTAGTTCTCGTTCGGATGGTCCGGTTTGCTCTGGGCCTGGTCGAGCCACACAAGCATCGCCGGATCCTTGGTCACCTCGCGCAGCAGCGTCAGCCACTCGCCGGTGCCGTGCCGGCGGAAGACCTCGTTCTGTCGCCACATCAGATAGGCTTCCTTCACCTTCAGGACGCTGGTGGCGAAATGCCCGTGCCAGAACAGCGTGAGCTTCTCTTGTAAGGGCCGCGGTCCCGAGACCATGCGGGAGAGCCAGCCGGTCTGCAGCTCCAGCATGCGCTGCCGCTGCTCGCGCTGGAACTCCCGCTGCAGTTCACGGCGCTCGTCGGCGGTGGCCTGCCGGACCTTGCGGAGCCACTCCGCCCGTCCGGGATCGGGCTTGGCCCACGCCGGCGCAGGGGTCGTATCGGGCGTGGCGGAGAATTCCACCAATCGCGCGACCGCCTCGGCAGGACGGAGCCGGGCCAGCGTCTCGATCTCCGCGGGGGCGCCACCGAAGCCCGCGCGGTTCAGCAGATGCGCGGCAGCGGCGAAATCCCAACGTCCGGCGGAGATCGGCGACAACATACGCTCCGTGAGACGCCGGCCCGCCGCAGAGGTTGCAGGAACTTCCGACGCGTCGATCCACGAAGAGCCGGCCTATCCGGTCCCCAAGACAGGCGGCGGCACGGTCGATGAGAGCGAAGTGGCATCGTTCAAGGCGCTCGAAGGCGAACCGTGGAATCATCCGGTGGGGAGCGGCGGGATGCGCACGGGCAAGGTCGTCGGGGCCACGGACGCCCGGGGAGAGGCCCCCATCGAACGCGCCTTGGCGCCCGAGGACCTGTGGGCGACGGTGTATCGCCATCTGGGTATCGACCCCGCCCAGAGCTTTCTGGACCCCTCCGGCCGGCCGTTTTCCATCCTCCCCGGCGGCGAGCCCATCGCGGAGCTGCTGCCCACTTGATCCGGGAACCGGACCCATTGGCTCTTGGCAAGAGGCGACGCCTCCAATCGCCGCCCCGCGATGCGCCGGAGCGCCATCTACCCTTCGGAACTGATGGATCTGGAAAGCAGGAAAGCAGGAGGGGATCAGGCAGAGCTCCGGTTTTCCTGCCTTCCTGCTTTCCAGATCCTCACTCCGACCTGTGTTTTCATCAAAGCCAGCGCGGCCCTGCCCCAGCTGCGTCGCACACCACTTCTGATCGCCCCCAACGAGGTCCGGGTGTGATGGGAATTGGCGGACACGGCTTGTGGGGTAGCGAAGACTGGCGGTCTGCTGTATCGCGGGTTGGCAACCCGCTGGACGTTGATGTTTCCAGGGGCAACGGCTCGCCGCCGCCTTGGCCGGCTACCAGCCGGCGACAAAGCAGACTATCAGTCTGCGCTAAACAGAGGCTGCCGACGCCGATCGCACCCGGCTTTGGCCTACGCCTTGGCCTTCTTGCCGAACTTCTTCGCGGCGGGCGCCTTCAGGGACTTGAACTCCTTGGTCAGGTTGGTCAGCGAGGCCTCGATGCCCATCCGCTCCAGGCTGGTCGCCCCGACGAAGCCGACGGCGTCGGTCGCCTTCATCACGCGGTCCGCGTCGGCCGGCGTGTTGATGGGGCCGCCGTGGCAGAGGAAGAAGATGTCCTTCCGCACGCGCATCGCGGCGTCGATGATCTCCTGGGTGCGCTGGATGGTGAAGTCCCAGCTCTTCACCGCGCTCTTCACGCCGATGCTGCCGCCGACCGTGGTGCCGACATGGGCGATGATCGCGTCGGCACCGGCCTTGGCCATCTCGACGGCCTCTTCGGGCGAACCGACGTAGACGATGGAGAACAGGTCCATGCGCCGGGCAAGCGCGATCATCTCGTACTCCTTCTTCACGCTCATGCCGGTCTCTTCCAGCACGCCGCGGAAGTGGCCGTCCACGATGGTGTGGGTGGGGAAGTTGTTCACGCCGCTGAAGCCCATCTCCTTCACCTTGCCGAGCCAGTGCCACATGCGGCGGCGCGGGTCGGTGGCGTGGACGCCGCAGATCACCGGGACCTCCTCGACCACGGGCAGCACCTCGTACTCGCCGATCTCCATGGCGATGGCGTTGGCGTCGCCATAGGCCATCATGCCCGCCGTCGAGCCATGACCCATCATGCGGAAGCGGCCGGAGTTGTAGATGATGATGAGGTCGGCGCCGCCCTTCTCGATGAACTTGGCGCTGATGCCGGTGCCGGCGCCGCCGGCGATGATGGCGTCGCCCTTCTTGATGGTGCTCATCAAGCGGTCGCGGACTTCTTGGCGCGTGTACGGGTTGCCTTTGCCGGTCCAGGGATTGGGCATGATCAGGAGATGATTTCTTCGAAACGGTACCGAGGTTCAGTGAACGCGACCCATCGTACGAGCGGAAGCCGACGGACGACAATGTCCGAGAGGCACGCCGCCGTATCCGAAACAAAACGCGTCGGCACGGGTCGAAGGTCGAAGGTCGAAGGTCGAAGGTCGAAGGTCGAAGGTCGAAGGTCGAAGGTCGAAGGTCGAAGGTCGAAGGTCGAAGGTCGAAGGTCGAAGGTCGAAGGTCGAAGGTCGAAGGTCTCGGGTCTCGGATCCGAGGTCCAAGGTCCGTTGACCCCGTTGTCTCGGGCGCGGTCCGATGGACTCCGCTGGGCGGACTGGAAAGTCCGCCCTCCCGGGGTGCCGGAAGATGCCGTGGAGTCAGCGTTGGCCCGCAGCAGCGGCGCCTTTGGTGAAGGCCTTGACGTGCGTGATCGGCGCCAGCTTGGCCAGTTCCATCACCTTCACCACGAGCCGCCACTCCGCCCCGCCGTCGGCACGGATGATCAGCCGGGTCTCGGGATCGGCCGATGCCGCGAGCTTCAGCTCGGTCTGGAGCTTGTCGCTGGTCACCGGCCGGTTGCCGATGAAGTAGTGCGGTTCGCCGACGGCCACGGTGACGATGATCGGGGGCTTCTCGTCGGACGCCCCTTGCTTCGGCGTGTCGCCGGTCTCGGGCAAGGTCAGCTTGACCGAGGGCTGGTTCTTGAAGGTCGTGGCCGTGAGCAGGAAGATCACCAGCACGATCAGCACATCGATGAGCGAGATGATGATGATGGCGGGCGCGGAGCGCCGGCGCCGCGGATAGAACTTCATGGGCGGGAAGCCGGGACGGCCGGGGCCTCGCCGGTCCGGGGGGAGCCAAGGTAGTAACGGCGGAGGAGCGCGTCGCACCGGCCTTCGAGCTCGACGGCGAGGAACTCGACCTTCTTGTTGAAATAGCTCCATGCGACCAGCGCCGGGATCGCCACGCCGAGGCCGGCGAGCGTCTTGTTGAGCGCGGCGGCGATGCCCTTCGCCAGCAGCGCGTTGTCGCCCGACACCGCTTTCCCGAAATCGCCGAAGAGCGGGATGATGCCGTAGATGGTGCCCACGAGGCCGATGAGCGGCGCGATGCCGACGATGATCTCGATCACGACGAGGCCGCGCTCCATCTGGGCGACCTCCTGTCGGGCGCGGACCTCCAGCGCGCTGGCGTTCTCGGCCTTCGGCCAGGCGAGATGGTCGACGACCGCGAGCGCGAGGTGCCCGAGCGGCGACGGGTTGGCGTGGCAGAGGGTCCGGACCTCGGCCGGATCGCGGTCGGCGAGCGCCTCGGCGAGCGCGGGCGGCATGACCCGGGCACGCCGCAGAGCCCAGGCGCGCTCGAGGATGTAGGCGAGGGCGACCACGGAGAGGGTGAGCAGCAGCCACATGAACGGGCCGGCATCGCGGATGGAGGCGGTCATCAGGTCAGTTGTAGAAGTAATTGAACGTGAAGGTGACCTCGACGGGCTCGGCACCGATCTCGTGCAGCAGCGCCGGCGGCCATTTGCCGAAGGGCGCGGGCTGCTCGATGGCGAGCTCGCAGAGAAGAGAATAGAGTTCGCCGGTGGTATCGAACGCGGTCTTGATCGCGCTCACCGATCCGTCGGGATGCAGCTTGAAGCGCACGACCACCTTGCCGGTGCGCTCGAGCGAGTAATGCCGCTCGTCGAGCAGATGGTACCAGCGCGCCTGCACGGCCGCGGTGAGCCGGCTGCTGTATTCGCCGAACTGCGTGGCCTTGACGTTGAAGGTCGGTTCGATGCCGAAACGCGGCGCGCCGCCGTCGAGCTTCATCTGCTCGCCGACCATCATCCCACGTTCGGCGCGGGCTTGGCTCACCGTCTTGCGCTTCTTCTGCGCCGGGACCTTGGGTTCGCTGGATTCCTGGGCTTCGCGCGCCTCCTGCGGTCGGTCGGTCTTCGCCTCGGGAACGGGCTTGGCCCGCGCGAGGTCGCCCGGCTTCAAGCCGCCTTTGGGCAGCGGCTTCATCACTTCGCGCGCGATCTCCTTCACGAGGTCCTCGGGCACCACCGGCTCGACGACTTTCGTCGGTCGGACGGTCTCGAACGTCCTCAGGGTGTCCTCGCGCCGCCCGTCGATGCGCGGCTCGCGCTTGGCCTCGGGAGCCGGGACCGGGTTGGCGAGCACGGTGTTCGCCGTGGACATGAACTGGGCGTCCTTGGGCGGTTCCGTCGCGGCCAGCGCGGGGTCCACCTCGATGAACTGGAGCGGGATCTCGATGTCGGGCGGCGGCACGGTCGGAGCTTTCGCCGTGACGTCGGCCACGACGGCAGGCGCGACCGCGGCGACGACCGGCTTCAACCATTCCGGGATCCAGCCGCGGCGCATGAGCTCAGGCACGAGCCACGCCACGAAGAACACGTAGAGATGCAACGCCAGCGACACCAGCAGCGCGACCACCAAAGGCGATCGCCACCGCTGTCGTCGGCCGGTACTGGGCAACACCAACGTCATCTCGTCCGCGCAAACTGCCGCACGTGGAAGGAGCGGGCAAGGTCCCTTGCCTTTCCGGCCGGCCCCGATCTCCACGAGCGTCGCAAAGCGCGCGCAGCTGACGTCGCCCGACGGACCGGCGTTCGATCCGATTTTTCCGGCAGGGGGTGGGTGTGATCAGAAGTGGCGGGCACGATGGCTGAAGCAGCGCAGCCCGGCAGGGTGTGCGGTCTAGATGCCTGAAGACGGAACTCCCGACGGCGCGGGGAGAAGTAACGGACGGGCAGCAGCCCGTCCCTACCCTCGTGGGTAGGGTCCGCGCTGCCGCGCGACCCCATCTGTCCTGCCAGCGACCTCCATGGGTAGGAAGTAGCCGCCGACCTCCTTGGGCACGCCTGCCGGGATCTTCCCTCATACCACCTCGACTGACCGCCACTTCGGATCGCACCCGTTGGACCGATCGAGGTTGCTTCGATTTCTCGGACGATAAAAAAGGGAGACCGAGCACCCTGGCTCCCGATTTCCAGCTTTCCAGATCCATCGGTTCCACGGTGCAGATGGCGCTCCGCTGCATCGCAGCACGGCGATCCGCAGGCGCCGCCTCCTGCCCGGCGACAAGGGATCCCCCTCGCGCCCTGCCAAGTCCGACCCGGCGACACAGCACAACTCCGCAAAAACGGCCCGCCACCTCGAATCGCGCGCGGCAGGGGGCCGGTCCTTGACGCTGTTTTCGCCACCCTTCACGGTTCGTCACGCATTTTTGAACTGATTCCCGCACCCTCCACGAATCCATGAGCACGCCGCACAACCTTTTCGGCTCCCTGCAGTCCTTCGACCTCGGCCACGGCAAGACCGGACGATTCTACTCCCTGCCCGCTCTGGAGAAGGCCGGCGTCGGGCCGGTCTCCAAGCTGCCGGTGTCCATCCGCTTGGTGCTCGAATCGGTGCTGCGGAACTGCGACGGCCTGAAGGTGCAGGAGGCCAACATCAAGGAACTCGCCAACTGGAAGCCCAACGAGGAGCGCACCGCCGAGATCCCGTTCGTCGTCGCGCGCATCGTGCTCCAGGATTTCACCGGCGTCCCCTTGCTCGTCGACCTCGCCGCGATGCGCACCGCCGTCGCCAAGCTCGGCAAGAACCCGAAGATCATCGAGCCGCTCGTGCCCGTCGACCTCGTGGTCGACCACTCGGTCCAGGTTGATTTCGCCGGGAACGCCGACGCGTTGGCCAAGAACCTCGACCTCGAGTTCTCCCGCAACCGCGAGCGCTATCAGTTCCTCAAGTGGGGCATGCAGGCGTTCGACACCTTCAAGGTCGTGCCGCCCGGCATCGGTATCATCCACCAGGTCAACCTCGAGCACCTCGCCAAGGGCGTGCTCGACCAGGGCGGCGTCCACTATCCCGACACGCTGGTCGGAACCGATTCGCACACCACGATGATCAACGGCATCGGCATCGTCGGCTGGGGCGTCGGCGGCATCGAGGCCGAGGCGGGCATGCTCGGCCAACCGGTGTATTTCCTCACGCCGGATGTCGTGGGCGTCCACCTCACCGGCGCCCTCCGCGAAGGCGTCACCGCCACCGACCTCGCGCTCACCATCACGCAGCTGCTGCGCAAGACCAAGGTCGTCGGCAAGTTCGTCGAGTTCTTCGGTCCCGGCGCCTCGGCGTTGCCGGTCGTGGACCGCGCCACCATCGCCAACATGGCCCCGGAATACGGCGCGACGATGGGCTTCTTCCCCATCGACGCCGAATGCTCGAACTACCTCCGCGCCACCGGCCGCAGCGACGAGCAGGTCGCGTTGTACGAGAGCTACTACAAGGCGCAGGGCCTGTGGGGCATCCCGGCGAAGGGGCAGATCGAGTACTCGCAGGTCGTCGACTTCGATCTCTCCACCGTCGTGCCGAGCGTCGCCGGACCCAAGCGCCCGCAGGACCGCATCGAGCTCTCGAAGCTGAAGGACACGTTCATCGGCTCCTTCAGCAAGCCGATCACCGAGGCCGGCTTCGGCAAGAAGGCCGAGGAGTTCACGAGCGTCAGCGCCCAGGTGGACGGCTCGCGGATCGGCCACGGCTCGGTGCTCATCGCCGCCATCACCAGCTGCACCAACACATCCAATCCCAGCGTGATGCTCGCCGCCGGCCTCTTGGCCAAGAAGGCGGTCGAGAAAGGCCTGACCGTCAACCCGGCGGTGAAATCCTCGCTGGCACCCGGCAGCCGCGTGGTCACCGATTATCTGGAGAAGACCGGTCTCGCGCCGTACCTCGACCAGCTCGGGTTCCAGACGGTGGGCTACGGTTGCACCACCTGCATCGGCAACTCCGGTCCGCTCGATCCGAAGATCGAGGAGGCCGTGGTGAAGAACGACCTGGTCGCGGCGAGCGTCCTCTCCGGGAACCGGAACTTCGAGGCGCGCGTCCACCAGAACATCAAGGCGAACTTCCTCATGTCGCCGCCGCTGGTCGTCGCCTTCGCTCTCGCCGGCCGCGTCGACATCGACCTCGGCTCCGAGCCCATCGGCACGGGCAAGGACGGGCTGCCGGTGTTCCTCAAGGACCTCTGGCCCACCTTGCAGGAGGTCCGCGACCAGCTGCAGGCCGCGCTCAAGCCCGAGGTCTTCCGCCGGCTCTACAGCAACTTCGCCGAGCAGAACCCGAAGTGGAACGAGATCCCGTCCACCCTCGGCGACGTCTACGAGTGGGACGCGGAGAGCACCTACATCCAGGAACCTCCGTTCTTCACCGACTTCTCGCTCCAGTCCGGGGCCATCAAGCCGATCACCGGTGCGCGCGCGCTGGGCATCTTCGGCGACAGCGTCACGACCGACCACATCTCGCCCGCCGGCGCGATCAAGAAGGCGTCGCCCGCCGGCAAGTACCTGCTCGATAACGGCGTCACCTTCGCCGATTTCAACAGCTACGGCAGCCGCCGCGGCAACGACCGGGTGATGACCCGCGGCACCTTCGCCAACGTCCGCATCAAGAACCTGATGCTCGGTGGCGCCGAGGGCGGGGACACCCTCTACCAGCCCACCGGGGAGAAGATGAGCATCTATGAGGCGGCCGAGCGCCACATCGCCGACGGCACGCCGCTCGTCGTCTTCGCGGGCCAGGAATACGGCACCGGATCCAGCCGCGATTGGGCCGCCAAGGGCACCAATCTGCTCGGGGTGAAGGCCGTCGTCGCACAGAGCTTCGAGCGCATCCACCGCTCCAACCTCGTCGGCATGGGCGTGTTGCCGTTGCAGTTCAAGGAAGGTTCCACCGCGCAGACGCTGAAGCTCGACGGCACCGAGACCTACGACATCGTCGGCCTCGACGCCTCGATCAAGCCCCAGCAGGACCTCACCCTCCGCGTCACCCGCAAGGACGGCACGGTCGAGAACGTGGCCGTCCGCTGCCGGATCGATACGCCCATCGAGATCGATTACTACCAGCACGGCGGGATCCTGCCCTACGTGCTGCGGCAACTGATCGCCAAGGCCTGACCCCGCGCGCCGCACGGACCGCAGCCCGGTCCGACCCGAAGACGACAAAACCGGCCCATGGGATCCCATGGGCCGGTTTGGCTTGGTGCCTCGGAGAATCCGATGCCGGTGGAGTGAGGAGGGGCGGAATTGGCGGACAGGTCGGCTGATGCAGCGCCGAGTTGTGCTCTGCGGTATCGCGGATCTGGGGTCCGCAGGCGCAGCGGCAGGTGAGCGCGTCGGGATCATCCCTGCCCTGCCGA
>CAIWVP010000123.1 GCA_903916195.1 uncultured Verrucomicrobiota bacterium
CTTAAAATATTTGCCAACTAAGTTGAGTTTGTGAGCCGGCAAACTTTTAACCACCCTGAGCACAGGATTCCGTCTGCTCTTCATGAAGTCCTGTAGAAACTCAATGGATACCGTCGCATTGACCGTGCCGCTATAGACCTTGGACCCAAAGCCCCATTTCGGGCTTGCCGCGCTGATCGCATTTATCTTTTGACGCTTGCATGAGACCTTCCAAATTGGATTTTCAGGTAAGCTCAAGAACACGGGCAGTAGCAACCCTGCCAGCTTGCATGCTCCCTCGCAACCCAGCCCCAGCGCGGCAAAAACTTCTTCGCCGGCCCGCCACGACCCAGCAGTTTCTTCCGTTCCAGGCAGTACTTTCCCACGAATCCCTCTGTTATCCCCGGTTTTCCCTCGTGGCATGGCCGTTGCTACACACCGTTCCGTGAACATCAGTATGTATCAGGCCTCTGCTGCGATGAACGCAAACGCCCGCTGGCAGGAGGTCATCTCCGAGAACCTCGCGTCCAGTTCCATCCCGGGCTTCAAGCGTCAGGATCTGTCCTTCAGCGCTGTGCAGGCGGGCTTGATGCCGCAGGGGGCCGGCGCGGAAAAGCTGAACTTCGCCCTTCCGCGCGCGCAGGCCACCACGAGCTTCGCGCCGGGCGATCTCAAATACACCGGCTCGAAAACCGACGTGGCCATCGAGGGCTCGGGCTTCTTTGAAGTCCAGCTTGCCAACGGCGCGAGCGCCTACACGCGCGACGGCGAATTCCAGATCAACTCCCAGGGCCAGCTTGCCACCAAGCAGGGCCAGGTCGTCCTCGGTGACAGCGGCCCCATCCAACTCGACCGCAACAACACCGCGCCCCTCAGCATCTCCCCCAGCGGAGAAGTCAGCCAGGGCATGGACCGCAAGGGCCGCCTGCGCATCATGGAGTTCAACGACCTGCGGCTGCTCACGCCCATCGGTGGCGGCAGCTTCATGGCGACCAACCCCTCCGTGCAGGCGAGCGAGGTCCGCCAGCCGGCCATCCGCCAGGAGTTCCTCGAATCGGCCAACACCTCGCCCGTGAACGAGATGGGCAATCTCATCGGCGTCATGCGCTCCTTCGAGGCGAACCAGCGCGTCGTCCAGATCAACGACGAGCGGATGGGCCGCGCCATCAGCGAACTCGGCAACCCGAGCTAACCTATGCTCCGCGCTCTTTACTCCTCTGTCTCCGGGATGCAGGCCCAGCAGACCAACCTTGATGTCATCGCCAACAACCTGGCGAACGTGAACACCACCGGCTTCAAAAAGAACAAGGCCGAGTTCCAGGACCTGCTTTATCAGACCACGCGCGCTCCGGGCGCAGACCAGGGCGGCGGCAACCAGTTGCCCACCGGCGTCCAGATCGGCCACGGCTCGCGGTTGGTCGCGACCTCGAAGATTTTCACCAACGGTGAGCTGACCCAGACCGGCGAGCGTCTCGACGTGGCCATCCAGGGGGATGGCTTTTTTGAGGTGCAGTTGCCCGACGGCACCAAGGGCTTCACGCGCGACGGTGGGTTGAAGACCTCGGCCGACGGGCGCATCACCACGAGCGACGGCCTGGTGTTACAGGG
The DNA here is from genome assembly GCA_903916195.1 of uncultured Verrucomicrobiota bacterium. Lineage (GTDB taxonomy): Bacteria > Verrucomicrobiota > Verrucomicrobiia > Limisphaerales > UBA9464 > CAIVQB01. The sequence continues at coordinate 1,588 of CAIWVP010000123.1, forward strand.
CGGCTTCCAGCCGATTCCCGCCGGCACCACGGCCATCTCCATTTCCCCCTCCGGCGAAGTCTCGACCACCGGCGCGAACGGCACGCAGACGTTCCGCGTGCAGTTGGCGCGCTTTGCCAACCCCTCCGGCCTGCAAAGCATGGGCCGCAACATCTACAAGGAGACGCCCGCGTCCGGCGCGGCCGAGGTCGGCAACCCCGGCGAGAACGGGTACGGCGAGCTCCAGCAGGGCTTCCTCGAGATGTCCAACGTCAAGGTGGTCGAGGAGATGGTGAACATGATCATCGCCCAGCGCGCCTACGAGGTGAACTCAAAGGCCGTGCAGGCTTCCGACGACATGATGCAACTCAGCAACAACCTCCGCCGCTGATGAAACCCAACCTCCACTCGCGCCGTGAAGACCGTCCCCTGCCTGACTCGCTCCCGACGCGTTGTGCTGCACCTTCGGTGCCTCGCTCACGACGCTCACCTAGCTTGGCACCGGAGTGGTGTCTGGCGCGAACTGACCGGGCTCTGAACACTCCGGCCCCGTGCTGCGCGGGCAACGCCCGCTCCGACCTCCGCCGCCCATGACCTCCCTGCCCTCACTTTTCCGGTTTTTCTTGGCCGGCCCGCTGGGCGGGCTGGTTGCCGCATGTGCGTTCGCGAGCGATCTGTCCGCCTGGCCCCTCCGCCCCTCCGCGCAAGTGGACAGCGGGGGCCTTTTTCTCTCTGCCGTGGTCGAAGGCGCGGCGGACTTGCCCAAGGTCCGGCTCGCGCCCGCGCCCGCCGCCGGCCAGACGAGCACCTTCACCCGCGCGCAGATCACCGAGCTGGTCCGCGAGAAGGCGCCCGCGCTGGCCACCACCAACTGGACCGGCGCAGCGCAGGTCAAGGTCACGCGCCGCTCCCGCACGCTGGAGGAGACCGAGTTGCTGGAGCTGCTCACCGCCGCGTTGCAGGGCGACCATGTGAAGGAGCGCGGCGAGCTGGAGCTGCGTTTCACCCGCGCGTGGCCCAACACGCCGGTGCCGGACGAGCCGTTCACCGTGAAGATCCTCGAACTGCCCGCCGCCGGCGTGACGCCGAACTTCATCCTGCGCTTCGAGCTGCGCGCCGGCTCTGAATCAGTGGGCCGCTTCCAGGTGCCGCTGCAGGCGCGCGTGCATCGCGAGGTCTGGGTGGCTGGCTCGAACCTCCGGCGCGGCCAGCTTCTGCGCGACGCCGACCTCATGCGCGAGCGCCGCGACGTGCTCACCCTGCGTGACCCGTATCCCGCTCCAACGCTGGAAAACCCCATGCTGGAGCTGGCCGAGAACGTCCCCTCCGGCACCCCGCTCTCCGTGCGCAGCGTGCGGCCGCGGCCCATCATCCTGCGTGGCAGGGTCGTGGACGCCCTCGTCTCCGAAGGCTCGCTCGTCATCACCGTAAAAGTTGAAGCGCTCGAAGACGGCCTGCCCGGGCAGACCGTCCGCGTGCGCAATCTCAAATCCAAACACGAGTTCCGCGGAAAGGTCCAAAATGAAGAAACCATCCTGGTCACGCTGTGATCTCCTCCTGCTGGCCGTCGCCGGCTGCACGCTTGTCGCCGCGCCGCTCTCGGCGCAGTCGTTGTGGAAGGAGTCTTCCTCACAGTCGCTGGTGGCCGACAAACGCGCGCGCGCCGTGGGCGACATCCTCACCATCCAGGTGCAGGAGAGCAACTCCGTCACGAAGGACAACAGCACCTCGACCGCGAAGAAGTCCGGCGTGGACGCGAGCATCTCCAGCTTCCTCTTCGGCCCGGGGGCGAGCGGCCTGCTCACCAAGGGAGGCCAATTTCCCTCGCTGAAGCTCGAGGGCAAGTCGGACTTCACGGGCGGCGGCAAGATCAACAACACCGAGAACATGAACACCCGCATCGCGGTCCGGGTCGTGGACGTGTTGCCCAACGGCAACCTCGTGCTGGAGGGCAACCGGCAGACTTCCTTCGCGGGCGAGACGCAGGACGCCATCCTCCGCGGCGTGGTGCGAGGTGAGGACGTGGCCGCGAACAACGTCGTCTTCAGCTATAACGTCGCCAACGCGACCATCCGCTTCGTCTCCAAGGGCGCCATCACCGACAGCCAGAAGAAGGGGTGGTTCACGCGCGTCTGGGACAAAGTCACGCCGTTCTGATCGTGCTTATGCGAAGCTTACTGAGATCCCTCCTGCTGGTCGCCGCCCTCGCCGGGCCTGCGGACGCTTTTGCCGCCGGCTCCCGCCTCAAAGACCTCGTCATGGTCGCCGGCGCGCGCGACAACCAACTGGTCGGCTACGGCCTCGTCGTCGGCCTCGCGGGCGACGGCGACAAGAACCCGGTCTATACCATCCAGAGCATCGCCAACCTGCTCCAACGCTTCGGCGTCACCGTCCCGCCCGCCACCCTCTCCGCCAAGAACGTGGCCGTCGTCATGGTCACGACCGATGTGCGCGCCTTTGTCCGCAACGGCACGCGGCTCGACGTGACGGTCTCTTCGATCGGCGACGCCAAGAGCCTCCAGGGCGGCGTGCTCCTCCAGACGCCCTTGCTCGGCGCGGACGGCAAGGTCTATGCCGTGTCCCAAGGCGCGCTTGCCGTCGGCGGCTTCATCGGTGGCGCGGGCGGCGCGGGCGGCGCGACGGTGCAAAAGAACCATCCGACCGTTGCCCAGATCCCCGGCGGTGCGCTGGTGGAGAAGGAGATCCCGACGGAACTCGTGCGGAACAACTCGCTCGAACTCCTGCTCCGCGAGGCGGACTTCACCTCCGCCGCCCGGCTGGCCGCCGCCATCAACGAGAAGTTCCCGGGCCAAGCGCAGGCCATCGACCCTATGACCATCCGTGTCCGCGTGCCCGAGGGCATGGCGCAGGCCCCGGTGGATTTCATCGCCCGGCTGGAGGCCATCGAGGTCACGCCCGACACGTCGGCGCGCATCATCATCAACGAGCGCACCGGCACCATCGTCGCGACCTCGCGCATCATGATAGCGGCCTGCGCCGTCTCGCACGGCGAGCTGACGATCACCATCGCCTCGTCGCAGGACGTGTCGCAGCCGAACCCACTCAGCCAGACGGGCACCACTGCCGTGACCACCCGCACGGCCGCCCAGGTCACGGAACCGAAGGCCACGCTCATCACCCTGCCGGACATGCCCACCATCGAGAAGGTCGCCGCCGGGCTGAACGCCATCGGTGTCACGCCGCGCGACATGATGGCCATCTTCCAGGCGATGAAACAGGCCGGTGCGTTGCAGGCGGAACTCCTCTTGCGCTGACATGGAACTCTCCTCCCTCCAACGCGGCGTGAAGCCCGCCGAAGTGCCGCTCGACCGGCTCGCCGGCAACGCGCAGCTCTCGCAGAGCAAGAAGGTCGCCGAGGTCAGCCGCCAGTTCGAGGCCGTGCTGCTGCGCCAGATCCTCGACAACGCGCAGAAGACCGTGTTCCAATCGAAGACGAACCCCAAGTCCGCCACGTCCGGGTTTTACCAGGACCTGATCACCAGCCAGCTCGCGGAGCAGATCAGCCAATCCGGCGCGCTCGGCCTTGGGCGCAGCTTGGGACGGCAGTTACAGCACGAGTTGAAAACCGAACGGCCGGCGGTCACCGCCGCGCCCACCCACCCATGATAGAAACCTTGCAGTCATTGATCCACGCGCTGCGTGAGGAGTTGCAGCAATATGGCGAGATGCTCGCCCGGCTGGACTTCCAGCAGGAGCTGCTCATGCGCCGCGCCGCCGAGAATCTGCTGGAGACGGTCGCCGGCATCGAGGCCCAGGGCGCGGTGATCCGCGAATCCCGCCAGGAACGCGAAGTGCGCCGCCGCGACGTGGCCCGCGCGCTGCTCAAGCCCGACGCAACGCCGTTCGCCGAGCTGATCGCACTGCTGCCCGTGGATTACCGCCCGCTCGTCGGCGCGCTGGTGGCGGAGAACAACGAGCTGCTCTTCCGCGTCCAGCAGCGCTCGCGGCAGAACCACCTGCTGCTCGCGCGCACGCTGGAGCTGATGCAGCGCTTCATGAACGGACTCTTCCTCGCGAACACCAGCCCGGTCTCGGTCTACGATGGCACCGGCGTCCTGCCGGGGCGTGCGATGGTTCCGGCCCATGCACTTTACGAAGCCGTTGGCTGATCACTCCCATGCTTGGCTTGTTTGGCACCTTGGATCTCGGTTCCCGCTCGCTCGCGACGCAGCGGCAGGGCGTTGAGGTCGCCGGCCACAACCTGGCGAACGTCAACAACCCCGCCTACGCGCGCCAGCGCCTCGATATCCAGACCTCGCCCACCGTGAGCAGTTGGGTCGGGCCGCAAGGCACCGGCGCGGACGCGGTGGCGATCGTGCAACTGCGCAGCTCGCTCATCGACCGGCAGATCACCAGCGAGGCCGGCGTCCGTGGCTCGCTCGAAGCCCAGCAGAGCGCGCTGCAATACGCGCAGGCGGACCTCGGCCAGCAGCTTGACCGCCTCACCAGTGGCGCGGCGGCGGCGCAAGGAGTCGGCGGCGCGCACAGCTTGTCCGATGGACTCGCGGACTTGTTCAACTCGTTCCAAAGCCTCTCCACCAACGTGTCTTCTCAGGTGGAGCGGCAGGTGGTGCTGCAAAAGGCGGCGGACCTGGCGGCGCAGTTCAACCAGACTGACCGCCGCCTCGGCGAGCTGACGGGCGTGCTCGACGACTCGGTGGCGGCGGACGTGGGCAGCGCAAACTCCCTGCTCCGCGGCATCGCCCGGCTGAACGATCAGATCGCCACGACCGAGCTGAACAAGGACGGCGCGGCGAATGACTTGCGCGACCTCCGCCAGCAGAAGGTGGAGGAATTGGCCAAGCTCGTGAAGGTGGACGTGTCCGCCGGCGCGAACGGCGCGATGGACATCAGCATAGCCGGGATGACGATGGTTTCCGGCATCCAGGTGGCCGACACCTTGGAGACCTACGACGCGGGCGGTGGCCAGATCCTCGTCCGCGCCACCACGGCGGGCACGCCCCTGGCGCTGACCGGTGGAAGCATCGAAGGCACGATCGACGCACGCGATGGCGCGGTGGCGGGCTTGCGTAGCAACGTGGACTCGCTGGCCTCGCTGCTCATCACCGAGGTGAACGCGGTCCACGCGGCGGGCTTCAGCCTGACCGGCAGCACCGGCGCGGCGTTCTTCACCGGCAACGGCTCGGCGAACATCGCCGTGGACAGTGCGCTGGCAACGAATCCGTCCTTGCTCCAGGCCGCCGGCGTGGCGGGTGCGGCGGGCGACAACCAGACGGCGCTCGCGCTGGCCCGGTTGGCGTCGCAGGGGCACGTGGGCTTGAACGGCCAGACCTTCAGCCAGCGTTACGCCCAAACCGTCGCCGGACTTGGCCAGTCGCTCGCGTCGGTCAACACGCAGTTGGGGGACCAGCAGGTGGTCGATGCCATGCTCATGGGGCAGCGCGACTCCGTGAGCGGCGTCTCGCTTGACGAGGAGATGACCCACCTGACAAAATATCAGCAGGCGTTCGTGGCGTCGGCGAAACTGATCAGGACGGTGGAGGAGATGCTCGACACGGTGGTGAACCTGAAACGGTGAGGCCGAGAAACGCCTGACCCAAACACTCCATGCGCGTCACCTCGAGCTCCTTTCCCAACACCCTCATCACCCAGCTTGGCAGTCTTGCGACGCGCCAGGCGCAGCTGCAAAGCCAGGTCGCCACCGGCCAGCGCGTGCAGCGGCCGGAGGACGACCCCGGCGCGATGCGCCGTGTGCTCGACTTGCAGACGGAGTCCAAGACCGTCGGGCAATACCAGCGCAACATCGTGCGCCAGCAGGAACTGGCCACCGACACCTTCAGCGCGGTGAAGTCGCTCAAGCGGATCTCCGACAGGGCGGGCGAAATCGCCACGCTGGCCGATGGGCTGCGGTCGCCGGAGGAGCTGGCGATCTTCGCCCGCGAGGTCGACGGGTTGATCAAGCAAGGCGTGCAGGTCGCCAACACGAAGAACCGGGGGGACCACATCTTCGCTGGCACGCGCACGGACCAGCCGCCGTTCGTGCTGTCCACGGATGCCGCCGGGCTGGTCACGGGCGTCACCTACGCGGGGAACACCAGCCTGGCCGAGAGCGAAATTGCCGAGGGGCTGACGATGAGCACCCAGGCGCTGGGCGCGAACAGCACCGGCAGCGGGCCGCGCGGGCTGATCGCGGACACCGGCGCGGGCGCGGACCTGTTCAACCACCTGGTTGCCTTGCGGAACAATCTCCTCGCGGGCAACACCGCAGCGATCGCCGGCACCGACCGCGCGGCCCTCGCGCGGGACGAGGGCAATCTCATCTACCACCTCGGCGCCAACGGCGCGATGCAGGCACGACTGGAAGCGTCCGCCGCCATCGCCGCCGACCGGGGGCTGTCGCTGGAGCAGCACGTGTCCGGCGAGGTGGATGCCGATCTGGCGCAGACCCTCGTGCGACTCAACCAGACGCAGAACGCGTATCAAGCCGCGTTGCAGAGCGGGGGAAAGACCCTCAACCTCTCACTGCTAGATTACATCCGGTGAACCGTTCCTGGCTCGACATCCCAAGGTCGAGAACCGCCCGTGCTGACCACGCCGCAGCACTCGACCTTGGAATGTTGCCACGCGGCTCAGGGCCTGTTTGAGAAGTCGGCTTGTGTTGCCGGAGCGAGGTTGTGGCGGGGTGAAAATCGAATTGTGGGCGATTGACAGCGGGCTGCGTGCGGGGCGTCAAAACAGAGCGGCAGCTCTGTCAGGCGATGAAGATCGCTGCCTACGACACGGACCTCACGGATGACCGATGGACGCGGGTGGAACCGATGCTCCCACCGCCCCGGCCCTTGGGCCGGCCCCGCGCGGATCTGCGGCGCA
>CAIWVP010000124.1 GCA_903916195.1 uncultured Verrucomicrobiota bacterium
CCACCACCTGCACCGGCAAGGCGAGCGCGAACCCGATCCAATGGAACGTCCGGTCCATGCCCAGGCCGAGGAACCACTCCGCGATGATGAACATGGCCGTGACCGGTCCGCCGAGCAGCACGGCGCGCTTCCAGGCGGTCTCGGCCGAGGAAGGCAGAACCGGGCCGGCAGCGGCCGCGGAGACGCTCGCGGCCCGATATCCGGCGTTCGCCACGGCGGCGACCACGGCTCCGGCATCCGCGAGGGACGGGTCCGACCAGACCACTTTGGCGGTCCCGCTCGCGAGGTCGACCTGCGTGCTGGCGACTCCGGGGAGCCCGCTGAGCGCCTTCCGCACCGCTTGCGCGCAGTTGCCGCAGGTCATCCCTTCGACGAGGAACTCGTCCGTGTCCGGCGGCGCGACCGGTCGCGCATCGTAGCCGGCGCGCTTCACCGACCGGACCAGTGCTCCGGTGTCGGCCGCCGCCCCTGTCTTCCAGACGACCGTGGCCCGGGCTTTCGTCAGTTCCACCTGCGCCGACGCGACGCCATCGACCTCGCGCAGAGCCGTCACGACATACTGGACGCAGTTGCCGCAATCCATGCCTTCGATGGTCAGTTCCGTGCGCGCGACCGCCGCGGTTTCGACCGTCGTCGGCGTGGGCCGGGGGCGGAACTGGATCGGAGCGTTAGCCATCGGCGGGCAGCGTCGGTCGCTGCGAGGAGGCGGGCAAATCGTTTGCTGGCGAAAGCCGACCGCCGATGGATCGTCCGGGTGGGTGCGGTAGGGATTGATGGGCAGTTATCGGGGGGGAGCGGGAACGAAGCGCCCCGTTCTCCAGCGTGCCCGCTTGTGCCCCGCGTGAAGGCGGTCCACCTTTCGGCAGTCACACACCCGCCTATGACCCGCCAGCAAGTGCTCGACCTTTATTTCATGGATGCCCGGTGCAAGCTCATCGAGCTCGCGTCGTTCCTCGACCGCGTGGACCGCGGCACCGGCGAGGCCGATTTCCGCTTGGCGGCTTTCCGCGACGCCATGAGGCACCTCGCCGACGGCGGCGCGCGACGGGCTGAGACGGTCCTCCTCGCCTTCAGCGACCCGACGGTCGAACCGATCGCCAAAGCGCCGGGCAAAGGCGCGGTCGGCGCGTGGCCGGGCAATCCAGTTTGACGCGCCATCGGGTCCGCCTCCGGCATTTCATCGCCTTCGATGAACGTCCGCAGCAGTCCGCCAGGCCCCGTGGGCTGAAGTGCGTCGACCTCTGAGCCATGCCCTCCGCCCGCTCCGCACCCAAGACGGCCGCGCGCTTCCGCGTCGTGTGCGAAGGCATCCCGCCGGACCGCTTCGAGGGGTGCGAAGGACGCCACGACATCCACGTGGCGTTGCAGACCAAGGATGGTCATGTCGCAGGGACTCCGGCAGGTCCCGACGCGCTCGCTTGGACGACGGAGGTCGCGGTGAAGGCAGGACCCGACGGGGCGCCGGATTTCGCCGGCACCGCGGTCCATGGCAAACAGGGTGAGCGGTTCTTTTACCTGAGCTGGTCGAGCGAGAGATATGGACACCGCGAGATGTTCCGGCGGATCAAGGTCCACCTGCGCGATGTGACGTCCGCGCAGATCAGACGGGTCGAGACGACCGACGGTGTCTTGGAAGCCCGCGTCCACGCGGTCGCGAAGGACGGCGGTCCGGCCTGCGCCTCGGTGCCGCTGCTGGGGGGCGGTTGGACGGTCAAGCCGGTCTGATCATCGCCACGGGCGCGGGCTCTCAGCGTCTCACGCAGCGGTAGACGCGCTGCGCGTTCTTCCGGAACACCTTCGCCGCGGCCGTCGGGCCTTTCCCTGAGACGTAGTCCTGGGTGATCCGCTGGACCGTGGCGTAGGAAGCGAAGAGGTCGCTCACCGGCCAATTGCTTGCGTAGAGCAGGCGGTCTTCGCCGAAGATGTTCCAGACGACATCCAGCACGGGCCGGTAGAAGCCCGGATCGGTCGGCGCCTTCCCGTCGCGACGGCCGGAGCCTTCGACGAGGCCGGAGATCTTCATGACCACGTTGGGCGTGTAGTGGCACGCGGCGAGGCCGGAGACCCAGGCCTTTGGATGCGGCCCCGCCGTGACGGGGACGTTGCCGACGTGGTCCACGACGATCGTCAGGGAGCGCAGCGTGTCCGCGAGGGTCGCGACGGCGGGCAGTTGGTCGGGGCCGGCGAGCACGTCGAGCGCCAGGCCGCGGTCGGCGAGGCGCCGCAGGTCGTCCCGCGTCCCCGCGTCGCGCAACGCCTGTTGGACGAGGTCGCCGCCGATGCGGATGCCGCGGTAGAGCGGGTTCCTGGCGAAGCGCGCGAGCTGGCCGGCGAACTCCGGCGTGCCGGGGGTGAGATGGCCGACGAAGCCGACGATGAACGGCTCGCGCTCGGCGATGTCGAGGATCCACTGGTTGTCCTCGACCCAGGCGCTCGCCTCGACCACGACGGTGCCGGTGACGCCGTGCGGTCGCGCCATGGCGATGTACTCCGCGGGCAGCACGGGACGGTAGAGCGTCGGGTCGTCCTTGGACGGCCACGGCACGCCTTGCGGCCGGGTCGGGTCGTAGAAGTGCGTGTGCGTGTCGATGATCCCGGCCGAGAGGTCGTCGCCGGTCGCGCATCCGGCGAGCGCGCCCGCGGTGGCGAGCCCGGTGGTCGTGAGGAACTCGCGGCGGCTGACGGCGGGCGTGGACATGGGCGGAACATGCCGGGACCCGCCGCCCGGGCTCAACCGGCTTTCTCGGGACGCCGGTCACCGCGGCCAGAACAGATGCGGCACGAAGCGGCTGAGGTTCCCGGTGATCAACCGGGTGTCCTCGCGGATGCCGAGGCCCGCGGATTCACCGGCGACGATCCATGATCCGAGCACCGGGTGGTTGCCGTTGAACTCCGCCTTCGGCGCGAGCGCCTGGTAGATGAAACCTTCCCGGCCGTACCCGCCGCCGGTCTCGGCGAGCGGGCGTCCATCGACGACGAGCGACACGTTCGCGCCTTCGCGGCTGAGCAGCGGTTTGCGCGCGAAGTTCCCGCCGAGCGGCTCGGGCGAAGTGTGGGCGGGCAGCAGGTTTGGATGGTCCGGGAAGAGTTCCCAGAGCACGGGCAGGAGGCCTTTGTTGCTGAGCAGCATCTTCCAGCACGGCTCGATGAAGTTCGCCCGGCGCGCCGCGAGATGGACCGCGAACGGTTCGGTCCAGAGCCATTCCCATGGATAGAGCTTGAAGAGGTTCCGGACCGGGATGTTCTCGTGGTCGAGGAAGACCTGCCGGCGCGCGTCCCAGCCGATCTCCTCGATCGGCAGCTCCTGGGTGACGCGGCCGGCTTGGGCGCAGGTGTCGCGCAGATAGTGGACCGTCTGTGCGTCCTCGAGGTTGTCGCGCACGGCGGTGAAATGGACGGGGCCGTCCGGCGCGGAGGCCCATGCCTTGATCAGCCGTTCGTGGATGGAGTTGAACTGGTCGGCGTCGCGGAAGTTGTCCTGCAGCCAGAACCACTGCGCGACGCTGGCCTCGAGCAGGGAGGTCGGGGTGTCGGCGTTGTACTCGAGGAGCTTGGGGGCGCCCCGGCCGTCCCACGCGAGGTCGAAGCGACCGTAGAGGCTGAAATCGTCGCGTTCCCACGACGAGCGGATGGCAGGGACCGCGGCGGGCGGGATGGCGAGCCGCGACCACCAACCGCGTTCGATCACCGCGCCGGCCGCCTCGATGCAGAGGGCGTGGAGCGTGTCGGTGGCGGCTTCGAGGGTGTCCACCTCGGCAGCGGTCAGTTCATAGTAGGTGGTCTCGTCCCAGTACGGCGACGCCTCGTGGGAATGGTAGGTGAGGCCGATCTTCTCGACGCGTTCGCGCCAATCAGGCCGGGCGGTGCAAGAGCGACGGTGCATGGCGTGTCAGGATGCGGAGCTGGATCCGGAGCCCCCGAAGCCTCCGCGCGTGACCGTCGATCGGGGGCCACCGCTGCGACCGGAGGTCTCGGAAGGCCCCGACATCCGCCCGCGCCCTTCGGGGTCTCCGTCGGTCGTCCAAGATCGGCGGCTGTCCGCGGAATCGATGGGGTCGGTCTCGGCCGCTTTGGCTTTCGCCCGGAGCGGCCCGGTCCTGAGGTTCGCGGCCGCGACCGCCTCGGCGCGGGGGATGCTCGCGATGACCTGCGCGGCGTGGGGCGAGGGCCACCAACCGCCGCCGTGGAAGTAGCCGCGCCCCGGCAGGTAGCTGTTGTACGGCCGGGCGTACCATCCGCCGTACGGCGCGTGGTAGTAGCCGACGCTCGGGACGTACTGGTTGTTGGTGTACGACTGGTCGGCGGAGAGGAGCGGCGGCGCGGGGACCGCCGACGGCTCGGGGCCGCACCCGGTCGTCCAGAGCGCGGAAGCCACGGCACCGGACAAGACGAGCCTCACATACGGGCTGCGTTTCATAGGGCGTGCAGGCTAGGAGCGGCCGGGGAGAGGGCCATTCGGAACGGACGCGCGTCTTTCCAACGTGTCAGCCGACGATCGCCGCCGCCACGATGATGCAGACGCCGACGATGATCGCCGCCCCGACGATGGCGGCGGCGGCGTTCCGGTTCTCGATGATCTCCTTGTGCAGGTCCCCGGGAGTGGCGGCGTCGAAGAGCTTGTAGCCCGCGACCGCGAGCGCCACGCCGACCAGCGTGAACAGAGCCACCAAGCCGATCGCTTCACCGAGCGATGACGCGTGCCAGGACGCCGGGCCGGGCTCGGCGGCACGGACGACGGTCGCCGATGCGAAGCTCGATAGGACGAGGAGTGGGAGGGCTTTCATGGTTTCGATTCCAGCCGAGGAGCGGTGCTCCAAGCGAGGAGTTTTGTCGCGGCCGGCCGGGGCTTCGTCCACGGTGACGCGGTCGATGCTGAAGCTCCTCGTCGTCTCCGACCTCCACCATGCCGGCCCGGCCGAGCAGGCCCGGCGCGGCCATGAGGCGCGGGCCGTCCGCGGAGCCGGCCTGAAGCTCGCGACGAACGCCTTCCGGCGGTTCGTCTGGTTGCGCGATCCGCTGGCCCACAACCACCGCCTCGGACGGATCGTCGCCGAGAACCCCGCGCCGGACCTGGTCGTGGCCAACGGTGACTTCACGGTCGATTCGGCCTTCGTCGGCGTGAGCGACGACGCGGCGATGGAGAGCTCGGTTTCGGCGCTCGGCGAGTTGCGCGCGGCGTATGGCGACCGTGTCCACGCGACCATCGGCGACCATGACCTTGGCAAGCAGAGCCTCTTCGGCGGGGTCGGCGGACCGCGGTTGGCGAGTTGGGCACGCTGTCGCGATGGACTCGGGATCCGTCCGACCTGGAGGATGGAGCTCGGTCGACACGTGTTGATCGGCGTGGCCTCGACCGTGGTCGCGTTGCCGGTGTTCTGGCCGGAGCTGTTGGCGGAGGAACGTGCCGGATGGGAGGCGTTGCGCGCGGTGCAGATGGCGGAGATCCGGGCGGCGTTCGCATCGCTCCGGCCCGGCCAACGCGTGGTCCTGTTCGTGCATGATCCGAGCGCGTTGCCTTTCCTGTGGCACGACGACCAGGTGCGGTCCCGGCTGGGCCAGGTGGAACACACGGTCATCGGCCATCTGCACACGCGCGCGGTGTTGCGGACGGCCCGGATGCTGGCCGGTATGCCTCGGGTGGGATTCCTCGGCAACACCGTGCGCCGCTACACCGCCGCGCTCCGCGAGGCCCGGTGCTGGCGCGATTTCAAGGTGAAGCTCTGCCCGTCGCCGACCGGCGTCGAGCTGCTGAAGGATGGCGGCTACCTGCGGATCGGACTGGACCCGCACGGGGATGCACCGGCCTGTGTCGAAGATGTCCGCCTGCCTTGGTGACCGTGCGTCCTGCGCCGCATCTCGCACGGCAGGAACCTTCGTCCGTGTCCGGTCGGGAGCGGGGCGGATCCCGCTTCTCCCGTCGTCGGCTGTGAGAGCAGAGACCCTTCACGTCGGCTCCTGCTATCCATGGAATCTCTCACTGGTTGCCGCACGACAGGCTCGCCGTGCCGCCGCCGCCCGACCTACGCTGCCCGGAACTGATGCGACGCCCTGGTGCTGGAAAGAGATCGAACGTCCGACGCAGTCGTGAAGAGGCGGCCGGCAATCCTGTCCGCGCCGTGGTGCGGGTCGATGGTGCACCGATCCGCGACAAGCTCCGGAAAGAACACGAGAAGGCGTCGCGCGACCTCGAGAACGCCCGGCGGCAGGTCGAGCACTTCCACCAGGTCGATGGCCCGGAGTTCGCCCGCTGGTTGAACAGCCGTTTCGGGGCGCTGATCACCGAGCTCCGCGAACTCGGCCAGAAGGTCATGGCCGACGAGGCGCTGGTCGCCATCGTCGAGGACGAAGCGATGCTGTGCGGTATCCCGCTCGCCAAGGCCTACCAGCGGGTGATGGCGATGCGCGACGCCCCCGATGAGCCGCCGCCGCACCAGTCCGACGCCGACGAGGCGGCTGGCGGACGTCCGCATCCGGATGGAGGCGGGCCGGAGGCGGCGGGTCCGTCCGAGGCCGAGGAGCTCGAGCGAGAATTTTTCGAGAGGCTTTTGGGCGAGATGGATGACGCGGGCGGCGGTGGCGGGCCCCTGGGGCGCCGTGCCGTCCCCGGTGTCACGGCCGAGGCCGCGGCGAGGCTCAAGGAATTGTACCGGGCCGTGGTCCGGCGGCTGCACCCCGACACGCAAGCGGAGATGACCGCCCAGAAGACCGAGTGGTGGCATCAGGCGCAGGCCGCTTACAATGCCGGCGACGCCGACCAGCTGGAGGTCATCCTCACCTTCTGCGAGATCCGCGAGAGCGGCACGACGGCGCGCACCAGCGCGGGTCTCCTGCTGCGGATCATCGCGCAGACGAAACGCGGTCTGCGCGAGGTGAAGCGCCAGATCTCCCGCCTGCACGCGGATCCGGCGTGGGATTTTTCGCGGCGCAAGGACAAGGAAGCGTACGCTTTCATGCTGGAGCGGCGTTTGACCGAGGACCTCCGGGTGATGCGGGCCGCCGCCGACGAGTTGGCGGACATGATCGATCGGTGGAAAGCCAAGTTGGAACGATCCGATCGGGCTCACCGTCGGAAGGGACCACCGAAAAAGCCGGGTCCTTGATACCCGTCGACGTTCCGTCGAGGCCCTTCGCCCTCGCCTCGAAGCTCCCTCGGGGGAGGGGAGAGCCGTCGGTGTCGTCCGATCCGGAGGGAGCGTGATGCCGGGGGCCGGATCCGCTGATGGCTCGGGCCCGGCGCGGTCATGCCGTCGCCCGGCCGTGGATGGCCCGCCCATCGACGACAAACGCCCGGTTCCTTGACGGAACCGGGCGTTTGCGTTGTCTATCCGGCTCCTGTGGCCGCGTCCGGGTGGACGCGGTCACGGAGCGCGGTGGTTCACTCGCCGATCGGGTGAGCGTGGCCGGCGGCCCCGGTGCCGGCGGCCGGAGCTTCCGGATGCGCGGCGAGGTAGGCGTCGACGTCCTTGGTCACGACCAGCGTGCCCCACATGAGGGTCCAGTGGCCGGGGAAGGTGCAGACGAACTCGTAGCTGCCTTCGTCTGAAGGCGCCGTGGATTTCAGGAGCTCCTTCTGGCCGGCCTCGACCAGCTTGGTCGCGCCGATGACGGCGTTGTTCTTCGGCACGTAAGGCCGGCGTTGGTTGTCCAGCTCCTCAGGCTTCATGGTCGCCGAGAGGTTGCCGATGAGCTCGCGGGTGCCCGGCTTCACGAACACCAGGTTGTGCGGCATGAAGTCGTCGTTCACGAAGATCAGCTCGAAGGGCTTGCCCGCCTCGACGACCATGCGCGGCACGTCGTAGCGCATCTGCTCGCGCACGGCATGGACGACGAACACGGCGACGCGGACCTCTTTGAGCTCCTTGCGCAAGGCCGTGGCGCGGTCGGCCGGCAGCAGGCCGGCGAGGTCGTCGGCCGTCTGCACGGTCTCGACGTAGTCCTGCGCGGTGCGCGCCGAGGCCGGCACGCTCTTCGCCCATCTGGCGAGCGCAGCGGCGGCGATGCCTGCCTGGTCCTTCGGCCAGCTGGCGCGCGGCAGGATGCGCAGGCCCTGTGCGGCCGCGGTGACCTGGTCGCCGCGGGAGATCAGCCCGGTGAGCGCCTTGAAGACGGCCTCGGGCTCGGAGTTCATGCTCACGGCCGCGCGGATGGCGGCGCGGCGGAGCGAGGCGAGCGCGTCGCCGCTCACGGCGACGAAGGACGCGGGCATCTCGCCGAGCAGCGGCTTCACCTTCGGCATCGCTTTGGCGCGGAAATCGGCGTCGTTCAACACCGGGATGCCGTTGAGCAGGTCGGTGAGGATCGCCGGCGAGCGCGAAGCGGCCGTCCAGACGGTGTCGAAGGAACCGTCGGCGACGGCGAGCGCGGCCCACCCGGCCTGCCGGACCTCGGGCGGACCGCCGCCGTTGATGAGCGAGGCCAGCTGCGGGCGGATGGCCTTGAGTTGGGACGCGGGCTGCAACGGCAGCTGGCGCGCGAGGTTCGCGGCGACCGCGGAATCGGAGGAAGGCACCGAACCGAGCGCGGTGAGCAGCTCGGTGAGGCGGCTCGTGGAACGGCGCTTCGCCAACCCGTCGAGCGCCGCGGTCCGGTCGGCATCGGTCGCGTCGGCGCGGAACAGGATCGCCTGCGCCACCTCGGCCGAGGCCGGGAGCTTGGTGAGCTCGGCGGTGCTGAGACGTCCGACGAGGAACTTGAACCCGGCTGGATTGCCCGCGGCGACGGGACGTCCGTCGGCGATCGCCTTGCGCCACTGCGGCTCGAGCTGCCGCAAGGTCTCGCGAAGGCAGTAGTCGAGATAGTAATCGGTCGGCTGCTTGAGCGCGAGCAGGGCGACATCGGCGGCGGCGGGCTCACGATAGAAGCTGGCGGCGCGGACGGCCTCCAAGCGGACGCGCGGCGACGCATCCTCGGCGAGCGCGCGGAAGAGGCCGAGCGCGTCGGGCACGCGGTCGCGCCAGTAGCACAAGACGCGTGCGGCGGCGGCGCGGGCATCGGGCGTCGGGGATGCCAGCATGCGGCGCAGGAAGGCGACGTCGACGGCGTTGTGCCATTGCTGGACCCAGAGCGCCTCCATCAGCTGGTGCTGGTAGGTGGGGGCGTTCTTGTCGAGGCCGGCGACCCAGCGGGTGACGGCGGCGAGCACCTTCGCGGTGTCGCGCTCACCGAGCTCGATCTTGGCGAGCTCGCGGGTCTGGTTCTCGGGCTCCTTGAGCAACTCGAGCAACGTCTCGATCGGCTGGCCGTCGATCTTGGCCGGCTTCATCAGGGAGCGGCCCGGATAGGTGATGCGGTAGATGCGGCCGTGGGTCTTGTCACGGTTCGGGTCGCGCAGATGGTGCTGCATGTGACCGATGAGCGGCTTGTGCCAATCGAGGAAGTAGATCGCGCCGTCCGGCCCGGTGCTGATGGCGATGGGGCGGAAGTTCGGGTCGGAGGAGGAGATCAGGTTCTCCTTGGTCTCGCCCTTCAGGCCGGAGCCGTCCTCGGTCACCTTCACCCGGTAGATGCCCTGGAAGCTGATCACGTTGATGTTCAGGAAATTGCCCTGGAACTCTTCCGGGAAATGGCGGCTGGTGAGGATCCCGGTGCCGGGGCACGGGCGCGACGGCCGGTTCCAGAACTCCTTCATGCCCGGATGCTTCGCCGGGTAGTCGAGACGACCGCTGAACGCGGGCCCGAAGTAGTTGGCGTTGCCGGTGGCGTCGGTGACGAAATCGTTGCCCCAGTAGTCGAACACGCGACCGTGGGGGTTCGCGAAGCCGTACGGGATGTAGGTCTCGAACTTCGACGTGCGCGGCTCGAAGCGGTAGATCGCCGCGTCGTTGTTGCGGACCGGGCCTTCGCCGGTCTCGACCTGCGTGCGGTGGAACACGCCGTCGCTCAGATAGATCGAGCCGCCCGGATCAAGGCAGATGGCGTTGGCCGTGTGGTGCGAATCCGCGGAATCCATGCCCATCAGCACGCGCTCCTTGGTGTCGGCCTTGCCGTCGCCGTCCGTGTCGCGGATGTACCAGAGGTCCGGCGCTTGCATCACCAGCACGCCGTCTTTGTAGAACTGGAAGCCGGTCGGCGCGTTCAGGTCGTCGATGAAGTGCGTGACCTTGTCCGCCTTCCCGTCGCCGTCCGTGTCCTCGAAGATCAGCAGGCTGTCGCCCACCTTGCTGTCGGGCGTGCGCTCAGGATAGTTCGGCCAGACCGCCACCCAGAGCCGGCCTTTGGTGTCCCATGCCATCTGCAAGGGGTTGGCCAGCTCGGGGAACTGCTCCTCGCTCGCGAAGAGCGACACCTTCATGCCGGAGTGGACCGTCATCTTCGAGATGGACTCCTCGCCGCCGATGAACTTGTACGAACCGTCCGCGTTCTCGCCCCGCTTGTTCGTCACGACCGGTTCGACCTGCGGCAGGTTGCTGTCGTCGATCTCGATGTCGCCGCCCTTCGCCACGGCCCACACGCGCTTGTCGCGGTTCGCCGTCATCGTGTCGCGCACCGCCATCTCCTGCTGCATCGTCTTGAAGTTGGAGACATACGGTGCCGGAGCGTTCCGGTCGGAGACGAACCCGCCCTTGTCCGGCTGGTACGCCAGCGCCGAACGGCCGCCGTACACGTTGTAGCCGTCGACGGTCCGGTACCGCGAATGCCACACCGAGTTCTTCTCGTTGATCGAGGCGCGGAGCTTCTCGTAGTCCTTGGATGGCGCGGCCTCGCCGAAGAGCCCCTTGAAGAGGAACGGCGCGAGCGCCTTGTTCCCCGCCTCGGTCAGCAGATAGCCGTTCACCGTCAGGGAATGCCCCTGTTTCGCGGCGTCCAGATACAACGAGCGGGACGGGCCGAAGAGGTCCACGAACTGCACGTCGTTCGCCCGCGCCACCTCGGCGATGGCCGCGGCGTAGATCGCCAGGTTGGCGTTGTTGACGGCCGGGTCCTGGAAGTTGGGGTCCTGGTGCCTCTCGTTGGCGACCGGCGAGAACAGCACGACGCGCGGCGCGCCCTTGCCCGAGAAATCCTGGGAGCGCAGATGCTTCAGGTACCCTTCGAGGTCGGTCTTGAACTTCGCGACGCCGGTCGGGCCGTTGAACGATTCGTTGTAGCCGAAGAACGCGAGCACCACGTCCGCCTGCACCTTCTTCAGCCATTCGTCCGGCGTGCCGAAGTTCTCCGAGCGATGCCGGAGCACGACCTCGTCGCCCGCGGCGGCGAGATTGCGGAAGACGAGCTGTTGCCCGGCGAATTTCGTCTGCACCAGCGTCTCGAAATGGCCGTCGTGCTGCATCCGGTCGGGCAGCGCGTTGCCGACCAAGGCGATGTGGTCGCCGGGTCGGAGGTCAAGTTTCGAGGGCGGTGCGGCGTTGGCCACGAACGCCGCGAAAGCGGCGACGAGCCCGAGGATCTTTGGGATGGGACGCATGTGGTGGAGGGAGACTATGGGGCCGGCCCTCGCTCTGGAAGCGTGGAATGCCCGGCTTTGTGGTAGGCCGACGCCCCGAGGAACGATGTATTCACCCGGGGATCGCCCGGCTTCCGCGGTGGCAGGCGGCAAGAACCTTCCGCAAGCGGAGGAGACCGGATGACCTGTCTCCATCTCCCGATGCAAATCGTGACCCGCCTGCCTACGGCGGCGGTGGATGTCCGCCCGTGGACGTCTGCGGGTGGTGCCGCCGCGGTGGTATCGACCGCCGGACAGGACAGGGCCGTGGACATCGCCTCCTCACGTCGGCTCCTGCGAGGACGAGCCTCCTCAGGCGTGCCGGAAGGGCTTCCGTCCGATCGCTTCCGGTAGGCCGACGGAGGATCCCGTCGCGCGGCC
>CAIWVP010000125.1 GCA_903916195.1 uncultured Verrucomicrobiota bacterium
GAAGAGCGGGAATCCCCCGGCCACATGGCCCGTGAGGAGCCGTCGGCGGTTGTCGCGCTGGTCGAGGAAGATCCCGACCGAATAACCTTCCGCGAAGCTCAGCTCATACCGCGCTCCGTTCTCTCGCACCGTGAACCGCTCGTGCGCGGCGGTGCCGGAGACGAGCTGCGGACAGGTCTCCGCGGTGGTCGTCTGCCGCACATGCCGCGTGAGCGTCTTGTGGTAGACGCCCCGGGCCTCTGGAAGTCCCGGGCCCCGGGCCGCCATCAGCTCCGTGGTCTCGGCGGCGGTCGGAGGCCGTTCCCCGAGCGTGAGCACGTGCTCGCCGAGGCGGTCGGCGTGGAGACCGTGCCATCCGTCCGACCCGCCGTGCCGCAGGCGGAAGGCATCGGTCTCGTCCGTCGCGACACAGGCGGCGCGCAAAGCATCCGCGGCGCTCGCGGCGAGATCGGGTTCGTCGGAGAAGGCCAGCGCCTCGCCGGTGACGGGATGCCGCAGCTCCAGCCGTGCCGCATGCAGGCAGACGCGCGCCGAACGCGTGCCTCCGTAGAGCACGTCGCCGAGGATGGGGAAGCCTTCTGCCGCGGCGTGGACGCGGATCTGGTGCGTGCGGCCGGTGACCGGTTCCGCCTCGACCACGGTGCGGCCGGGCGCACGTTCCAGCACGCGGAACCGCGTCTCCGCCGGTTCGCCGCCGAGGCCGTCCGGGCGCGCGACGTAGTGGTCGCCGGCCCGAGCGATCGCCGCGGTGGTCACGATGGCGTCGCGCGGCACGGTCCGATCCGTGACCAAGCGGTAGCGCTTCGAGACCTCGCGTCCGGCGAACTGATCGGTGAGGGACCGGTTCGCCTCCGGCGTCTTGCCGAACACGAGGAGGCCGCTGGTCTCCTTGTCGAGACGGTGGATGATCGCGAGCGTGGCCCAACGCGGCTCGCGGTGCCGCAGCCATTCGTAGATGCCTTCGCCGGCATGGGGCGACGGCGCGTGGGTGTTCCATCCCGCCGGCTTGCGGACGACCAGCAGATGGGCGTCCTCGAAGACCACGCACGGAGGCGGCGAGCTCACGGGTCCGGCGTTCAAGTGAAGCGCCACTGGTGGGTCGCGATGGCGTAGCCGCTGATGAGCAGGTTCGTCGTCGCGTGGGCCAGCATCGCGTCGCCGAGACGTTTCTTCCTCAGCACGAGCCACTGGAACGCCGCGCCGCAGATGATCCCCTGCGCCCATTGGCCCGGATGCGCGAGGCCGAACATCGCGCTGGTCGCCACGAACGCGACGGGATGCCAGATGCCCAACGGAAGTTCCTGGAACTTCGGGTTGGCGATGTAGCGGTAGAAGAACGAGCGGTAGAAGACCTCTTCCAGCGGCGGCACGACCAGCGAGCGGCCGAGCACGCGCACCACGACGAAAGTCCATGCCAGTGCCGGGTTGCCGGCGAAGCGGGCCAGCGGGTTCCAGGGTTCCTCCGGTTTGGCCGGCTCGGGGGTCTTGCCGGTGACGAGCTTCTCCACGGAGCCCCAGAGCTGGTCGAGCGATGGGATGCGCCCGTCGAGCCCGATCCATAGGACCGCGATGCCGCCGCCGACGATCACGGCCTCCGCGCTGAAGGCCCACTTCATCTCCGGCAGCCAGCCGCGCAAGGCCCACAGCATCCCGCCCGCGAGCAGTGTCTTCAACGCGTAGAGCCAATATTCCGAGCCGGAGAAGAACTTCCCTTGGAGAGCGGTCAGGACGAGGAAGAGGACGAACGGGAGCGCGCGCGGGATCTCCGGCTGGTCGAGCCATCGCCGCCATCCTTGCGTTGCGCCGCCCTGGGGACCGGATTCCATGGGCGCAAGCTTCGGGAGCCGCCCACAGGCATCGCAAGCGGGAACTTCCGTCCCTGGGGGCCGCCCGGAAAGACGCGATATCGCGGCACTTGCAATTCGATTGCTCCCTCCCCATGTTCCGCCCGCTTTTGCCGAACGAACCTCGCGTTATCCGCGGGGCCTTTTTATCTATGAGCGAACCCTTGGAACTGAGTCTCGACCTGGAGAAGGCCTTCTTGCCCGCTTGGGCACAGCAGCCGACCGACCCGAACCGCTATGCCAAATATAGCGGATCGGAAGGCGCCGAACGCGGCGACCGTGGCGATCGCCGCGGACCTCGCCCTGGCGGCGGACGTCCCGGCGGCCCCGGCGGCCCCGGCGGCTTCGGCGGCCCGCGGCCCGGCGGCTTCGGCGGTCCTCGTCCGGGCGGACCCGGCGGTCCTCGTCCGGGCGGTCCTGGTGGTCCTGGTGGTCCTGGTGGTCCTGGCGGCTTCGGTGGGCCGCGCCGTGACGCCGGCCGCGGGCCTGGCCAAGGCCCTCGTCCTGGGGGCCCCGGTGGTCCCGGGCTCAAGTGGGAACCCGGTGCCGGCGGCGACCAGCGCGGCCCGCGCCGCGACGACCGTCGCGAGTTCCAGCCCGAACCTCTCATCCCGGTCGACCTCGAGCTCCGGCCCGAGCCCGCCGGCGTGCAGTCGCTCGGCCGCCAGATCAAGATGAGCGGCCGTGCATATCCGCTGCTCGAGGTGGCCGGCCTGGTCATCCAGAAGCCCGAACGCTACGAGGTCACCTTCCGCGTGATGAAGGGCCAGGACGGCCAGGTGCTCCAGCCCCTGTTCGTCTGCTCGCTCGACGACAGCGTCTGGCTCAGCGAGGCCGAGGCCGCCCGGCATGTGCTCAACGCGCATTTCGAGACGTTCTATCTCACCGAGAAGCAGCCGTGCGATCCGCCCAAGGGTGTCTGGACGCTCGTGGCGCAGTTCGACGAGATCATCCTCGGCCCGCCGAACTATCACGGCTACCAGGATCGTCTCCGCGAGATCCACGCCCAGCGCGCGCCCCGCCTGCCGTTCGAGATCTTCAAGTCGAAGGTCCGCATGGTGAAGGACGAGGCCGTGGTGAAGCAGTGGATCGAGGGCCAGAGCTCCCGCCTCGAGTACACCGCGCTCAACGTGCCCGAGCCGCTCAAGCTCGGCTCGCTCGCCGAGGTCGAGACCCACTTCAAGGCCACCCACCTCGCGAACCTCGTGAAGTCGGTGAACTCCTGGCAGTTCAAGCGCGAGCAGGCCGGTCCTCGCCTGCCCGAGCCGCTGCTGCGCGTGCTGCGCGTCACCTTGGAGCGCGAGCGCAAGTTCCCGATCCGCACGATGACGGCGCTCAGCGCCGCCTTCGCCGGCGCGGGCCTGCAGTTCTTCAAACGCGACAAAGCAATCGTGCACGTGTCGATCGCCCGCCCGCACTATCTCGACTTGGAGACCAGCTTCGTGTCGAACGGCGTGAAGAGCATCATCGATTTCATCAACGCGACCCAGAACCCGTCGCGCAAGAAGCTGCTCGCCGCGCTCGCGCCGACGCCGGCCGTCACCGAAACCGCTCCTGCTCCCGCTCCGGCTGCCCCCGAGGCCCCGGTCGCCGCTGAAGGTTCCGTCGCCCCGGCCGATGCCGCCGTGGCTCCCGCACCGGCCCCCGCCCCCGCCGCTCCGAAGGCGACGCCTGAGCAGCAGGCCCTGCTCACGGACCTGCACTGGCTGGTCCACCAAGGTCACGTGATCGAGTTCGCCAACGGTCTGCTGGAGACGGCCAAGAAGCCGTTGCCCAAGCCCGAGCCCGCTCCTCGCCCCGAGAAGGCGCCGAAAGCCCCCCGGGCACCGCGTCCCGAGAACGGCCTCCTGCTCCTGCCCGCGCCGAACGCGGCGCTGGTCGGCTGAAGCCGTCGAGCAGATCCCCAAAGACCGCGCTCCGCGAGGAGCGCGGTCTTTTTCTTTGGCGACCTTCCTAGCCGACCGCGCCGAGGCTCCTCCGCCTTGCGCCGCACTATTCGATGGTCTCGCATGGTGGCTTTTCGGAACGTCTTTTGCATCAGGCCCAAGCTTTGGGTCTTGCTGGCGATCATGGGCGGTCTGCTTGTCTTTTCGGCGATGCCGGCGCAGGCGTAGCAGCATCGGGCGACCTTCCTCGGCGATCCTGCCCATCGTTTCGCCACCCGCTGAAGACATCGGAAGATCGGCGCGCGCTTCCGTGATCCCCGCCTGAAGCCGGACATCGCCTCGGTCCTCGAGCCGAAGGGCACGGCGGCATGGCGTCTGGTGGTGAAGGCCGTGGTCGCGGACGACGCGCGGTTCAAGGTCGAGCTGCGCAGCGACGAGTTCGAGACTCCGTTGCACGAGAACGAATCCACGCGGCAGTACTGAGGCCGCGCCCCGGCTGCCTCAGCCGCCCGCCATCGCGCCGCCGACGAGGAAGGGTCCGTCCCCGAGCCCGACCGCGGCGAGGAGCGCCGTCCCGGGCAGATCAAGGGACAGTTCTTCCTTGCCGGCGAAGAAGCCGATGAACGGCCGCCGATGCTGCGTGGCTTCGTACCCACGTCGGAGCCGGGCGTGCGTTCGTAGCGGCACTCGTTGCCGACCGCTTTCCAGGTCTTCCCGCCTTCGTCGGACCGTTGGATCATCTATCCGGCCCCTTGCTGCACGGGGATGCGTAGAAGCGGTCCGGATCCACGGGCGAACCCTTGAGGTGGTAAATCTCCCGGCCGGGGAAGAGCGGGACGATGGAGGGTCGGGACGGTGCTGTGGATCTGAAGGTCACGCCTGCGCCTCCGCCCCGTGCCGGTTCAGCGGAACTCGCCGCGGAACCGCGCATAGCGCTCCGTGACCGCGGCGATGTAGGCGCGCGTCGACGGGTAGGTCATCTGCGCGAGGAAGGCAGAGCTGTTGGTCCTGGCCGGGCCGGTCATCCAGCGGAGCACGTTCCCGCGGCCGGCATTGTAGTCGGCGAGCGCGTAGGGCAGGGGGTCGTCGGTGCCGGTGTAGCGGCGCAGCAGTTTCGCGAGATAGAAGCTGCCGGCCAGCGTGTTGGTGCCCGGGTCGAACACATGCTCGTGGCCGAACTGCTGGAGCTTCATCGCGCCGGCCCATTCGTGCGCGGCTTCGTCCATGAGCTGCATGAGGCCGATCTCACCGGCCTTGCCGACGGCGTCGGGATCGAAGTTGCTCTCGCGCCACACGACGGCTTTGACCAGGGCCGGCGGCAGCCCGTAGCGCGCCGCCGCGGCCCGGATCGGCGCGTCGAACCGGTGCTCGTGCCGCCAGCGCCAGTAGAAGAACGCCGCGATATCGAGCCCGACGAAGAGCGTGAGCCACATCATCCGACGGCGGAGCATGGCGCGATGACACGGAGCGCGATGCGGGTTGTCGACCGTAAATGCGCCGGCACCGGAAAGAAAAAGGACAGGCCACGGCGGGTTGTCCTCGGGCCTCCGGGCCGGCTGCGCCTCAGGGCTGTCGTAGCCGGAAGAAGCCTCCGTTGGCGGCGGGAAGGTCCGCGCCGGACACCAAGGCCACTTTGCGCGTCCCGATCTGGATGGGACCCGATCGCGCGGTCACGTCGATGAACAGCCCGGGCGCGAGTCCCGGACCGGCTTCCAAATTGTATCCCCCGTCCGGGAGGGGCCATGTCAGCGCGTAGGCCGTGTCCGCGGGGACCGGCAGGATCCCGGGGGCATCCTCGGCGCCCCCTGCCCGGCATCGATGATCTGGATCCGGCTGAAGGTCGCCGAACGTCCCATGTTGGCGGTGCGGTTCGGCTGGACGTCGAAGTAGGTGTAGAGCGGACTGGCGAACCGCGCCACCGTCCCGTCCCGACATGTCCACTGGCCCCGCAGTGCCGGCCCTGGTTTCCCGGTTGTGTCCGGTCACGCCGAGGCCACGATTGGCCGGTGAAGAGATCCATCCTGCGTCAGCTCGCCTTCGCTTGGGTCGTCGTCGCGGTCGCGTCGGTCGATGCCGCGTGGGCCGCCGGGCCCGGGCCGATCACGGCCGCCGAGGCCGCCGCCGCCGCGAAGGTCGCGGGCGTGGAGTTCAGCGAGGCCGAACGGATGCAGATGCTGCCCGCCTTGCAGGATAGGCTCGGGGCGTTGGCTGAGCTGCGCGCCGTTCCGTTGCCGAACCATCTTGCGCCGGCGCTCGTCTTTGATCCGCGTCCGCCTGGCTTCGTCATGCCCGTGGCACAGAAGGGGCTTCGTTGGACACCCCCGCGCGGCGTGAAGCGCCCGGCGGATCCGGACGCCCTCGCGTTCTTCTCGGTCGCCGAGCTATCGGCGTTGATCCGCTCGCGTCAGGTCACCTCGGAGGAGCTCACACGGCTCAGCCTCGGCCGGCTCAAGCGATACGGGCCGCCGCTCCATTGCGTCGTCACGCTCACGGAGGAACGCGCGCTCGCCGCCGCGAAGAAGTCCGATGCCGAGATCAGGGCCGGTCATCTCCGCGGTCCGCTCCACGGGATCCCGTACGGCGCGAAGGACCTCCTCGACACGCGCGGGATCCGGACCACCTGGGGCGCCCCGCCGTTCACCAACCAGGTGCCCGACGCCGATGCGACGGTCATCCGGAAACTCGACGCGGCGGGCGCCGTGCTCGTCGCCAAGCTGAGCCTGGGCGAGCTCGCGATGGGCGATGTGTGGTTCGGCGGGATGACGCGCAACCCGTGGAGCCCCACCAACGGATCGAGCGGCTCCTCTGCTGGATCCGCAGCGGCCGTCGCGGCCGGGCTCGTGCCGTTCGCCATCGGGTCCGAGACGCTCGGGTCGATCGTGTCGCCGGCAACCGTCTGCGGCGTGACCGGGCTGCGGCCGACCTTCGGCCGGGTGAGCCGGACCGGCGCGATGACGCTCTGCTGGTCGCTCGACAAGCTCGGGCCGCTCGCCCGCAGCGCGGAGGATTGCGCGCTCGTGCTCGGCGCCATCCGCGGTCCCGATGGACAGGACCTCTCCGCGATCGACGCGCCGTTCAGCTATCCGACACGGAGACCACTGGCGAAACTGCGCGTCGGCTATCTCAAGTCCGATTTCGAGAAGGAGCACGACCACAAGGCCGAGGACCTCGCGGCGCTCGATGTGTTGCGCCGGATCGGTGCCGAGCTCCGGCCGGTCGAACTGCCGAAGCATCCGAAACAACCGCTCTACATGCTGCTTTCCGCGGAGGCGGCGGCCGCGTTCGACGAGCTGACCCGGAGCGGGCTCGATGACCGACTGGTGCAGCAGGGCGATTGGAACTGGCCGAACTCCTTCCGCAGCGCGCGCTTCATCACGGCGGTCGACTACCTGGACGCGAACCGCGTCCGCGCGCGGCTCATGGCCGACATGGATGCCTTGTTCCGCGACCTCGACGTGCTGGTGGCGCCGGCCTGGAGCGGGAATTCGCTGCTCTACTCCAACATGACGGGACATCCGTGCGTCGTGGTCCCGACCGGTGACAAATCCGGCGGCGCGCCGGTCAGCATCTGTTTCCTCGGGAAACTGTTCGGCGAGGCCGAGGCGCTCGCCGCGGCCGATGCCTTCCAGAAGGACACGGCATGGCACCGGCAGAAGCCGGATCTGACGAAGCTCAACGGACTCTGAGGTCGACCGCCCGGGTCCGTCTTATCTTTGCGCCGTTGCGCGGGCCCTCACTTCACCGCTGGCTTCGGTCCATCCTTGGCCGTCTCCTTCTTCGGCTCGGGATGTTCCTCGAGCCACTTCTTCGCTTCATCGTTCCCTCGTTCGGCGGACAACTTGTAGAGGCGACGGGCTTCGGTGGCGTCCTCCTCCACGCCTTTGCCTTCTTCATGGCGCTTGGCGAGGTCGAATGCCGCGCCGGCCGAACCGTCTTCGACCCGCTGCTTGAGGAAATCCACCACGCGTTGGTCTGCGCCGACCAGGGCCTTCTGGTTCCGCTGGTTCTGTCCTGCGGCGATGGCCGACGCCTGGGCATCGCGCGCCTTTTGGGCCTTGGCGACGGCCGCGGGATCAATCTGCGGCGCCGCCGGAGCGGAGGCCGCCGCGTTCTTGGACTGGGTCGCGGTGGCACCACCCGTGGCTTTGTCGAGCGAACCACGGATGCGCCCGACGGTCGCTTGGCGGGCGAGCGACGGGAGTTGGGCGGCGATGGCGAAGGCCGTCGCGATCAGGCAAAGGCGGAGAGTGCTCATGGCTTTTGCAAGATGCTGTAGTCCTGTCCGGGAGGTTTGGGAAGCCGTGATTTGGCCGTCGGCGAAGCCCATCTCGTCCGGATTGCTCGTGCCACTTCGCGCGGTGGTGTCGGGCGACGCCTTGGTGTTCGCGGATCTGATGGGGTGCCCCATCTTCCAGGACGTGGGGGACTTCGGGCCGTCCACCTCATGCGAGGTCGAAGTGATGATCCGTTCGGGACAGGGGGCGCTCGACCTCGGTCGACGGGAAAGTGTCCTCGTCCTCGGTGATCTGGTGTGAGGTCCGCGCCTGCCAGCTCGAGGTGTCCTACCATCCTGACCCGCTCGGGGCGCTTCGCTCGCGATTCTGTCTTCTGGATTCCGACGGCGGTCTGCTGTCTCCTCCGCCCATGATCCATGTCGGCATCGGATATGATGTCCACCAACTCGTCGAAGGCCGCCCGCTCATCCTGGGTGGCGTCGAGATCCCGCACACGATGGGCTTGGACGGCCACAGCGACGCCGACGCCCTCGCCCACGCCATCACCGACGCCGTGCTCGGTGCGCTGGGCGAGGTCGATATCGGGCACTTTTTCCCCAACACGGACCCGCGGTGGAAGGGCGCGCCGAGCCGGGTGTTCCTGGAGGAAGCGGCCCGACAGGTCGGTCTCCGGGGCGGGCGCATCGTGAACATCGATGCGACGTTGCTCGCGGAGGCACCGAAGATCTTCCTGCATATCCCGGCAATGAAGCAGAACCTGGGCTCGGCGCTCGGGATCGATCCGCGCAAAGTGGGTGTGAAGGCCACCACCAACGAGACGATGGGATTCATCGGCCGGCGCGAAGGCATCGCCGCGATGGCGGTCGCCAGCGTGGATCTGCCGGAATGAACGGGCTTCTTCTCGTCCGTAGTTTCCGCCATGCTTCTCCCCCATGGGCGCTAAAGCAGAGATCGGTTGGACGACCACCGGTGAAGACGGGGTGAAACGGCATGTCTACGCCCAGCGTGTCGGCAAGGACTGGCGGTTCTTCGAGCGCTCGAGACGGCGCGGCAAGGACATCGAGTGGGATGCGCTCGAGCATCCGCCCCTGCAGGACTGGCTGGAGCTGTTGGAATCGATCCAGCGCCGAGCGGGACGCGACCTCAACCCGCCCGAGGCGGTCATCAACGTGAAGCGACTCATCCGCGACCGCTTCCCTGAGCACACCTTCGCGGATTGAAGAGCGGGCCGGCGGGCCGGGGCTGGAACGTCTTCCTATGCGACCGTTGATCCTCATCACGCCGAGCACGTCGCCCGCCGGGGCCGAGATGGCCGACCACTCGACCAGCGTGTCGAGCCGTTATCTCGACGCGGTGCTCGCAGCCGGCGGTCTGCCCGTGTCGCTGCCGTTGACGACCGATCGGGAGGTGTTGGCGGATGCCGTCGCGCAGGCGAGCGGCGTCTTGTTCAGCGGTGGCGACGATATCGATCCGAGGCGGTACTGGCCGGAGGTGCCGGAAGCGTTGCTCGCGACCTGCGACCTGGCCGAACCGGCGCGCGACGTGATGGAACTGGCGCTGCTCGCCGAGATCTTCCGCCAGCGGAAGCCGCTGCTCGCCATCTGCCGCGGCCATCAGTTGGTGAACGTCTTCCTCGGCGGCACGCTTTATGTCGATCTGCCCACCCAGGTCGCCAGCGTGGCGGCGCACAACCAGATGGACCTCCGCAACGATGTCGCGCACCGGGTCGATCTGCCCGCGGATAGCCGGTTCGCGGCGATCTCCGGGACGACCACGCTCGGGGTGAACAGCACGCATCACCAGGCGATCCACCGGTTGGCGTCGCCGTTGCGGGCTTCCGCGACGGCACCTGACGGCGTGGTCGAAGCCTCGGAACTGGGATCCGAAGGGCAGGGCCTCCTGCCGTGGTTCCAGTCTGTCCAGTACCATCCCGAACGCTTGGCAGCGCCGGAACACGCCCGCTTGTTCCGGGCGTTCGTGGAGGCCTGCCGCACACCCGACCGATGAACGCTCCACACACGATCCCGACGGGCCGGCCTTCCTGTTGTCCTTGGGCCGCCGTGCTCGCCCTCTTCCTTTGCTTGGCCGGAACCCTGGTTCCAGCCGCCTTTGCCGCGGAGGCCGCTCCTGCGCTTCCATCCCAGATGTACGAGTTCAGGCCCGGATTGCCCGATGGCACGGGCAAATGGTACCTCGGGCGCGAGATCGCCTGGTTCATGAGCCATCAGGGCGCGATGTGGCTGGAACGGCCCGAGCGCGAGGAGGAGGAGCAGCCGACCCGTCTTGTCGAGGCGCTCAAGCTCAAGCCCGGAGAAGTCGTCGCCGACATCGGCGCGGGCAGCGGCTACCTGACCTGGCGCATGGCCAAGCGCGTCGGCCCGACCGGCAAGGTGTTCGCCAACGACATCCAGCCCGAGATGCTCGCGATCCTCCGCACCAACGTGGCGGCGCACGGCGTCACCAACGTCGTCCCGGTGCTCGGCAGCGTCACCAACGTGGACCTGCCGGCCGCAGCGATCGACCTCGCCATCTTCGTGGACGTCTACCACGAGTGCGACCATCCGCATGAGATCATCCGGTCCTTGTGCCGCGCGCTGAAGCCGGGCGGTCGTCTGGTGTTCGTCGAGTACCGCGGCGAGGACAAATGGGTCCCGATCAAACCGTTGCACAAGATGACCGAGGCGCAGGTGCGCAAGGAGATGGCGCAGCAACCGCTGGATTGGGTGGAGACCGTGGGCTTCTTGCCGCGGCAGCACATCATCGTGTTCCGCCGGCGCGCCGGTCCGGCGCGGGATTGATCCGCGGCCCGCGCAGGACGAGGGCGTCCGGTCGGCGCGGGGCGGAGACCGAGACCAAGACCGAGACCAATACCGGGACCAAGGCCGGGACCGTGATGCTCAGCTGGAACGATGCGGTGGAACGGAGCGCGGACGTCTTCGTCCGCCAGACCACGCGGCGCTCCGCTGAGTTTTTCCACGGACCTGTGTGAAGCCGTCGGCCGTGGGCCTCCGCGCTCCGACGGCACCCTTCCGGTTCAGCGGGTGTGCGCCGCCGGATCCGGGATGCTCGCGTTGCCCCGCTTGAGGCCGATGTTCTGCTCGTAGTCTCCCAGCTTGAGCGTCTTGCTCTCCGCCTTCGCCCGCCGGTCCAGGCCGATGCGGGCGATGCGGTTCAACGCTTGGTCGGCCCATTGCGATCCTGGGAACGCCTGGCCGATGCGCTCGAGCGTGAGCTTCGCGACGCCGATGCCGTCGGAGGAACGGAGTTGGATGTCGGCGAGCTCGTTGAGCCAGCGCACGACATGGCGCGTCGGGGCGCTCGGCTGGCGGATGAGATGTTCGAGTTGGTCGGTCGCCAGGTCGAAGCGGTTCGCGTGGTCGATGTAGAGCAAGGCCAGCTTCTCCCGCGCATCCCAATCTTCCGGGAACAGATCGAGGTGGGCGGTCAGGCGGTCGATCTCGCCCGCCATGTCCTCCGGCAGCGCTTGGCTCGCGCCGTGGTCGTCCGCGAGCCCGATCCTCGTCTCGTGGTGGGTGACCACCAACTTGGGCCGCTCGGTTTTCTGCGCGAGCTGGTCGGCGCCCGGGAGATGCGCGAGATGTTGGTGCGCGGTCAGAGCGGCCTCGCTGTCGGGGAAGCGGTCGACGATGCGCTGATAGGTCTCGCGGGCGGACGGGATGTCGTTGAGCCGGTTGAGCTGGAGCTCGGCGATGCGGTTGAGCGCCACTGCCACCTCGCCGCCGGCCCGGCCCGGGGTGTCGACCATCTCCGTCAGGATCGCGACGGCGGTGGCCGTGTCCTTGAGGTCTTCGAGATGGATGCTCGCCAGAAGATGCAGGCCTTCGGCGTCGCCGGGGAAGAGAGCGAGCTGGGCCTCGACGGCGGCCAATGCCTGCGTGGGTTCGCCCCGCTTCCGGTGCGCGACGGCGTGCGGATAGAACGGACGCCGCTCCACCTCCTCGTCACCGCCGGTCATCGATCCGAGGATCGGGCTGAGCAGGCCGCTGACGATGTGGGGCAACCACATCGCGGCCAAAGGGATCGCGGCCACGAGCACGGCGAAGAGGGCGATGAACTTGGCCGACTCCCTGCCGTCCTTCCCGATGGCAAACGAGACGCCGACGACCACGAACAGACCGACGGTGAGGAGGATCTTGCCGGGCAAGGACATCATCTCTCCGATGCTCCCCGCTTTGGCGATGCGTGCCATCAGCAGGAGCGTGACCAAGCCCAACCCGACCGCGAAGAGGAAACCGGCGAACAACGATGCGAAGAGGAACATGGGTGGACGGGGAGTTGTTGTCGGGAAACAAGCACAGGAGCCCAGGAGCGTCCACGACGATTTGTCGGATGCGCCATGCGGGCGGGCGTAACCGCACACAGCCCCAGGAATCGGTAGGGACGCGCTGCCGTGTGTCCGTGGAATGCCGTCGGCCCGTGTCGCAGCCGGCCGGGACCTCGCGACGCTGGTCTCGGCCGAAGTATCGGCGGCGCAGCAGCGCCGCCCTACCTCGGGGGCAGTGCCAAGATGCGCCCGTCACGCGCGGGCGGGTGCGTCACCCTTGCTGCCGGATGATCCTGTGTCCCGGCTGCTGCGCCGCCGACCGTCATGGACCGGCGTCGTGGGGATACCAGAGAAGGTCGGGATTGTTGGTGCGGCCTTTGCCGTTGGTGAAGTCCCGGTAGGCGGCGACCGGGAAACGTTGCGCGTGCCCGTCGAGCAGGAGGAAATCGCAGCCGCGCGAATGAAGGTTCGTGTGGGCGTTGTTCGCGGAGGCGACCGCGGCGAGCTTCCCGTTGTCGAAGAGCCAGACCGTGAACGCCGGCCAAGGAAGGGTCCCGAGCTTCACCTGGACACCGGTCCCGGACCCGTTCACGTGCTCGTTGAGGCAGTAGTGGAAGAGGTTGTTGGTGTTGCTGCGCCTCGGGTTCGACGGGCAGAGCCAGACCGAGCGGCCGAGCGGCGCGGCCGGGTTGGTGCGCCAAGGCATGTCGCGATAGGGCGCGATACCCATCGTCCTCGGCAGGTCGACGTACCAGCCTTCCACGGTGGAGGTGCCGTTGGGCGTGCCGTCCTGTGGCAGGAGATCACCGTTGTCCATGGCGAAGAGGAACGTCGCGACGCCCCATTGCTTGAGGTTGCCGAGGCAGACCACGGTGCCGGCCTTCGACTTGGCGCGCGACAACGCGGGCGACAGCAGGCCGGCGATGACCGCGATGATCACCACGACGACGAGCAGCTCCAGGAGGGTGAAAGCCCGGTCGGTCGTCGGATGCCGCGTCATGCGGCGACTCCCCCGCCGACCGCTCACGGCGCGCTGATCCGGTAGAAGACCTCGGTGCCCTCTGCCGGTGGTGTCTCTGCGAAGCGGCCGGTGGTGATCCCACCGGCCACCGGTGCGTAGGGGCCCTCCGGTCGGCTTGCGCGGTGGGCCGAGTAGGTCAAGCCGGCCTTCGTGTCCCAGCGGACCTGGATGCCGTCGCCGGTGTGGACGACCGAGAGGCTGATCGGTGGATGCTCCCCCAACGACGAGCCCGCTTCTGTCCACGCTTTGCCGTCGGGGCGGATCCCCGGTGTGGCGTGGCGCTCGTTGGCCGAACGGTGCGGGATGAACGTGTCGTCCGCCGTCGGGAAACGGGCGAGCGCGCTGTCCTGGCCGAGATCGGTTCCCGCATACACGACGCGCGTCACCACGCGACCGAGGAGGTTGCGCACCACGATGACGTCGCCGTCGTTGTTCAGCGCGAGACCGCCGGTCTCGCTCGCCGGCTCGGCGCGGACGCCGGCCGGGAGGACGGGGCGGTTGGTGTTCGCGGGTCCGCCGAACACGACGACCGCGTTGGAGGCCGCGAGCAGCGTGGTGGCCAGGAACTGGTGCCGCTTGGCCGCCCCGTCGGAGATCGTCCAGCCGATGAGGTCGAGCTCGCTGCCGGAGAGGTTCACCAGCTCGACGAACTCGTCGTTCAGCGTCGGGTTGGCCCCCTGTGGGTTGGGGCGGTGAAGCGGGTTGGCGTTCGGAGCGCTCGCGGATGCGGTCGGGTTCGCGTAGAACTCGGTGAGGACCAACTGTTGTTCGGTGATCGTCGGGACATAGACGTCCACCACCGTCATGGCCTGCGCGGCATCGTTGGCGGCGGTGAGGGTCACCGGGAAGTCGACCCCGGAATCGTCGGCGACCGCCGTGTAGACGAACGTCCCGGTGACACGTCCTCCGGCGTCCGCGCTCCGGTCGCTGAGCGACCAGACCCCGGTGGCGGGCAAAGCGCCGGCAGGCGTCGAGACCGTGAATGCCCGGCCCTCGGGATCGGTGACCTCGAAGCGCAGGGTGACCTTCTCCCCGGGCCGTAGCGATTGGTCGCTGAAATCGTTGGTGAGCTTGTCTCCCGGCCGGATGAGCCCGGCCAGCTCCGCTTTGAAGCGGATGGTGGGCGGCTTCGGCGCTGCGATGATATCGACGCGTCGCGTCGGGATGATCTGGTACCCGGAGGTGCGCGGATCGCTGGAGTCGGACTGGCCGAGCACGCCGATGATGGTCGCGGGTCCATCCGGTTTGTCCTGGCCGAGGACATCGAGCACCCGGGCATCCACGTGCAGGATGAAATCGTCTCCGGCCGAGGTGGTGATCTTGAGGTTCGCGGCGGCGGTGGGGAACTTGGGGTCCCTGCTGTCGATGGTGACGTCCGCGAGCGAGACGATGCTGCCTTCGAGCCGTTCGATGGCGGGCACGTCGTTGATGATCTGGACATCCAACGGCGTGGGTGCCGGCAACGGGTTGCCCAGCGAGACCACCTCGATCCGGTGCTTCGCGTTGATGGCCTCGAGGTCGAGCTTGAGCAATCCGCTGACGTGCCCGAGCTGTCCGGTGGCCCGGACCTTCGCGCCGGCGGGCGGGCAGTTGGTGCCGGCCAGACCGTGGACGAAGACGGCGATGCCAGCCGTCGCGTCCTGGAGAAAAAAGAAGGTGTCGGACGGCACCGCGAGGCTGGTCCATGAGGTCACGATGCCTTCGATCGTGTAGAGCTGCTTGGAGTCGACGGGCGTGAACTTGACCGCATCCACGAGCGTTCGGAGGAAGGCGATGTCGGTGGCGATCACCTCCGGTGGAGGAGCGGTGACGGTGAGCGTCGCCGGATCGCTGAACGTCTGGCCGGAGGGGTTGCGGATCCGGACACGGTAGATGCCGGCCTGCGTGGACGACGTCTTCCGGAGGGTGAGCGTTTCGGTGGTCGCCCCCGGGACCTCGTTATCGGCCAACAACCATTGGTAGGTGAACGGCGCGGTGCCCGATGCGATGACGGTGAACGCGGCGTCGGCACCCGAGACCGCGGTGACATCGGCCGGTTGCCGCGTGATGACGGGCGGAGCGCCTGCCGGGGTCACGACGAGCACGGCCTCGGCGCTGGTGGCGGTGCCCAAGGCGTTCGAGACCACGACGCGATAGGATCCGGAATGTGCCGCCACGACCGAGGACAAGGTGAGCGTCGCCCCGGTCCCGCCTTCGATCCCGGTGCCGTCCTTTTGCCATTGGTACACGAGGGGCGCTGCCCCGGTGGCTTCGACGGCGAAGACGACGTCCATGCCGGCCGACACGGTCTGGCTCTTCGGCGGTCGGGTCACGACCGGTTGGGCGGGCGGTGGGTCCACGGGGTGTCCGGCCAGCGCTTCTTCGAAGGTGGTCGCGACGACCAGGTCGTCCACTGCGACGACGCCCATGCCGGCGCCGCTGCTCAGCGATTGCCGGAAGCCGAAGGCGAGCACCGGGATCCCGCTGGTCGCATCGGTCGTGACGACATCCAGGTCCGAAGCGGACGTCGGATCCACCCATAGCGTGGATGTCCCGGCCTTCACGTCGTGTCGCACGACGATCGTATGGGTCGAGCCTTGCGCCAGATCCGTGGGCAGATAGCTCGCCGCGGCCGTCGTGGCGGCGATCCCCAACCGGAGGGAGCCCTTTGCCGCACCGGTCACCGAAGCGAAGACCCTCGCGCGGAAGCCGGAGGCCGCGTCCTTGAGATGGGCGAAGTACGTCCCGGCTCCGGACGGCAGCGTGGTGAAGGTCGCCTTGAAGCGGGCATACAGAACGATGCCTGAAGCCGGGTCGTAGGGCGCTCCACCGATGGCCGAGTTGATGTCCTCCGATTCTTTCTCCGTGAGGTTCAACTTCCCCGCGGTCGCATCGGCTTGGCCTGCGGTGCCGCTGTGGTTGTTCCATCGTCCTCCGGAGTGGGTGGTGATGGGTCCGTCGGGGTAGGCGAACTCCTCCGACAAAAGGACCGATGCGCGCGTCGCGGGCACCAAGAAGGCCAAGGTGAGGAGCAGGCAGAGCAGGTTCGTTCTCATCGGACGGCCATGGATCGGAGGTGTTTGGGCGGGTCAGAAGAGGCCTCGGCCCGAAGCCGGGAAAGCGGCGCCGTCCAAGGCGCACAAAAAGATGCGGGGCCGGCCGGCGGATCGATGATGCGACGCCATCCGCCTCCGAGGAGGCGGCTTCCGCATATCAGCCAAGATGACGGTCATCGTGCTCACGACGAGGGGGCCGGTCCTTGTTCCGGCATCATCGGCAGATCGTTTGCCCGGGAGAAGCGGGACATCGCTCCTATCTCCGCAGGTTCCTCATCTGCCATGGTGTGATAATGGCAATTAACTTAAATAGGTCAAGCAAATCCTTATGGCGGATACGAATCATCTGACGTCAGGTGGATGTTGAACGCCGTATGAGGTTTTCTCGCCGGCCACCGAGGTGCCGAGGCGGGTGGGTCAGCGATCCGGAGCCGCTGGCCTCAAACCAAGTCCCCGAGGCGGAGGAGGCGGAGGACCGGCTCTTTTGCCGCGCGGGACAGAGCGAGATCCACGCCGAACTCGGCGATCCAGTCGTTATGGACGTCGGGATCGACGAGCACCTGCTGGACGCGCCAGCTCAGTTTGTCCTCGGCGGGCAGCACGTAGGTGTGGCGGAGGTTCCGCGCCTCGGGGTCGAGGCAGATGAAGCGGTGGCCCGAGTGGTAGGCTTCGAGGACCTTGCGCAGCCGGTCCGCGGTCCAGGGCTGTCCTTCGCCGTCCTCGGGGAACGACGGAACGGCGAGCGCCTGTTCGAGATCGTGGTCGGCCAGCGCGCGGAGGAACGCGAAGGCCTTGTTGCGGATGGACGCGGTGAACGCCTTCGCGTCGCGGGTGACGTCCTGTGCCGCCGCTTCGGCGCCGGGCGGGCGGAGTTCGGGCAGGTCGGCGACGGGGACCACGCGGTCCGGGTTCCGCATCTTCTCCCATTCGTCGAGCAGGCTGGAATCGACCTGCCGGAGCATCGCGCCGAGGTAGAGCTCCATCTCGCGGACGGCATCGTCCTTGGCCGCGTCCGGCACGGTCTGGGCGAGCACCTTGTAGACGCTGTTCAGGTGCCGGAGCAGCACGCCTTCGGCGCGCTGGAGATCGTAGGTCTTGATGTAATCCGCGAAGGAGCGGAACTGCTCGAACATCTCCCGAGCGATCGATTTCGGGCGGATGTTCTCCTTGCCGACCCACGGATGCTGGTCGGCCCAGGCGTTGAAGGTGTCGTAGATGAACTCCCGCTTCGGCTTCGGATGTTCCAGTTTCTCCAGCTCCTCCATGCGCTGGTCGTATTCCATCCCTTGCGCCTTGAGCTCGGCGATCTTGTCGCCCTTCAGCCGGCTGAGCTGGGCGCGCAGGATGGCGTCCGGATCCTCGAGGATCGATTCGACGAGCGTGACGAGGTCGAGCGCGTAGTCGGGCGCCTCGCGGTCGAGCAGCGGGATCGTGTCGAGCAGGTAGAGCGACAGGACCTGGTTGAGCGAGAAGTCCTCGGGCAGCGCGACGTTGACGCGGAGCTTCCGGGCCTGCCCGCCTCGGATCCCCGATCCGGGAGCCGGGGTCCCCGGGACCGGCGGGATGATCTCGATGATCCCGCGGTCGACGAGCGAGCGGAAGAGCTGCCACGCGCGCTTGGTGTGCGCCTTCTTCTGCTTCGCCGAATCGTGGCAACGGCGGATCATCTCGCGCATCGCGCGGCATCCGTCGCCGGGCTGGCCGAGCACGTTGAGCAGCATCGCGTGCGTGACCTGGAACCGCGACGTGAGCGGCTCCGGCGGCGCGGTCATGAGGCGCGTGTAGGTGTTCTTGTCCCAGTTGACGAAGTTGTGCTCCGGCGCCTGGCGCTTCACGACCTTCTTGCCGGTGCTCCTCGATTTCTCCTCCAGCTTGAGGTTCTCGATGACATGCTCCGGGGCCTGCGCGACGACCCATCCGACGTTGTCGTGGCCCTTGCGTCCGGCGCGGCCGGCGATCTGGTGGAAATCGCGCGCGGCGAGGATCGCCACCTTCTCGCCGCCGTACTTGCACAGCCGGGTGAAGAGCACCGTGCGGATCGGCACGTTGATGCCGACGCCGAGGGTGTCGGTGCCGCAGATGACCTTGAGCAGGCCGCGTTGGGCGAGCTGCTCGACGAGGATGCGGTACTTCGGCAGCAGGCCCGCGTGGTGCAGGCCGATGCCGTGCCGCATCCACTTCTTGAGCTCGGGCCCGTAAGGGCTGGCGAACTTGAAGCTCTCGATGGCGGACGCGACCGCCGCCTTCTCGTCGCGCGACGCGACGGTGATGCTCGTGAAATCCTGTGCGCTCTCGGCGGCTTCCTTCTGGGTGAAGTGGACCACGTAGACCGGGCCCTTGCCGTCGGCGATCAGGCTCTCGAGGGTCTTCGCCAACGGCAGCTCGGAGTACGCGAAATCCAGCGGCACCGGCCGCGTGCCCGAGCGCACGGTCACGGTGGGGCGTCCGTTCAGCCGGGTGAGCTCCTGCTCGAAGAACGCCGTCTCGCCGAGCGTGGCCGACATGAGCAGGAAGCGCGTCCGCGGCAGCGTGAGCAGCGGCACCTGCCAGGCCACGCCGCGGTCGCGGTCGGAGTAGTAGTGGAACTCGTCCATCACCACGTCGTGGACCCGCGCGTCCGCGCCGTCGCGCAGGGCGATGTTCGCGAGGATCTCGGCGGTGCAGCACACGATGGGCGCGTCGTGGTTCACCGTGGCGTCGCCGGTGCTGAGGCCGACGTTCTCCGGACCGAACTCGCGGCAGAGCGAGAGCCATTTCTCGTTCACCAGCGCCTTGATCGGGCAGGTGTAGAACGAGCGCCGGCCCTTGGCGAGCGACTGGAAATGCAGCGCCGACGCGACCAGCGATTTGCCGGATCCGGTCGGGGTGTTGAGGATGACGTTCTTGTCCTCGAAGAGCTCGAGGATGGCTTCCTCCTGCGCCGGGTAGAGCTCCAGGCCTTTGGCTGTCGTGTAGTCGAGGAAGCCGCCGAGCAGGGCGTCGTTGCCGAGCGAAGCGGCCTTGGTGAGTTGGTCGTAGAGCGTCACGCGTGGAACGCAGTGACTAGCGGAGCGGCTGATGGGTGGGAAGCGGCATCCGCGCGTTGTGGCGCCCGCGACGGCGTGTCAACGTCCGCTGATGTCCACCCCGTCGCCCACGCCCCGCCGCCGCCGGTCCTTCGCAGGTCTGCTCCTGCTCCTCGCCGGTATCGCCGGCATGACGGCTGCCGAGGCCGGCCCGGAAGCGCCCTGGTACCGGCGGTCGCTGGTCGGGATGGAGGTGGGACCGACCGGCGCGCAATTCAGCCACAGCGACGCGGCCGACGCGCGGTACGCGGCGGAGTTCGATGGCCGGGAGATCGTCCGTCGCTGCGTCGCCGCCGGCAGCGAGTACGTGGTGGTCTGGGCGCGGGATGGCGACTACGCCTACCACGACTCGAAGCTCCTGCCGAAGCCGGTCGGGCTCGGCAGCCGGGACCCGTTGCGCGAAGCGGTCGAGGAAGGCCGCCGGCAAGGGATCCCGGTCATCGCGTACTGCGTGGTGCAGCAGGGCGGCCACCACCTGGAGGCGCATCCGGAGTTTGCGATGCGCGGCAGCGACGGCAAGCCGCTCGGGCGCTTCTGTCTCCGCTCCGGCTACCTTGGCGCGATGAAGGAGATCCTCGCCGAGGAGCTCGCCTACGGCATCGCCGGCTTCCACATCGACATGCTCGACCAAGGCTTCGGCGAGCCGCTCGGTTGCTGGTGCGACACCTGCCAGCGGGAGTTCCAGGCGGAGCACGGACGCCCGATGCCGAAGGGCGCGACGTGGGACGAGGACTGGGACCGCATGCTCGCGTTCCGTTACCGCACCAGCGAACGCTTCGAGCAGGCGCTCCGGGAACACGTGCGCCGCCTGGATCCGGCGGTGACGGTGGATTTCAACTACCACGGCAATCCGCCGTTCTCCTACGAGGTCGGCCAACGGCCCGTACAGCACGCGGTCAACGGGGATTTCAACACGGGCGAGACCGGCGTCTGGGGATTCAGCGCGCTCGCCGTCGGGTTGAACGCGGAGTTCTACCGCGCGGCGACGCCCGCGGTGCCGTTCCAGGTCGCGATGCAGCGCGGCGTCCGCATGTACCACGACCAGACGACGCGCCCGCTCGCGGACCTCCGCTGGGAGCTGTCCACGCTGCTCGCGCACGGGGCGTTCGTGACGATGATCGACAAGACGGGGTTCGAAGGCCGGCTCGATCCGGTCGCCTACGGCCGCATCGGTGCCGCGTTCCGCGAGGCGCGCGCCATGCGCGGGCAATTCGGCCAGGGCCCGGTCGCCGAGGTCGGGCTCTATTTCAGCAGCCGGTCGCGCGACTGGTCCGGGCGCGAGCGTCCGGCGGGCTACTTCCAAGGGTTCCAAGGCGTCCACAAAGCGCTCGTGCACGAGCACATCCCGTGGGGCGTGGTCCTCGACGAGAACGCCGACGCGGCGACGCTCGCCCGTTTCCCCGTCGTCTGGCTGGCCGGCGCGGCGGTCCTCTCCGATGCCGAGGTCGAGCTCTTCCGCGGGTACGTCGAGCAGGGCGGCAGGCTCGTGGTCACCGGGACGACCGGGACGCTCGGATGGCGCGGAGAGAAGCTGGAGGGATCAAAGTTGTCCGGCCTCATCGGTGCCAAGCTGACCGGCCGTCTCGCGTCGCTCGACAACTGGTTCCGTTTCCCGGCCGGCGCCGTCGCGCCGTTGCGCGGACCGATCCCTGAAGACTGGC
The DNA here is from genome assembly GCA_903916195.1 of uncultured Verrucomicrobiota bacterium. GTDB lineage: Bacteria > Verrucomicrobiota > Verrucomicrobiia > Limisphaerales > UBA9464 > CAIVQB01. The sequence continues at coordinate 21,033 of CAIWVP010000125.1, forward strand.
CGTTCCTGGTCGAGGGCCCGGCCGTGGTCTACGAACCGACGACGGCGCGGACGATGGGCGAGCTGATGCGCCCGTCGCGGACCTCGCGCCAGCGCGCTGGCAAGGAAGGCACGGAATGGCCGATGAGCCCCGAGGCCGCGGTCGGTCCCGCGATCCTGGAGAACCGCGTCGGCAAGGGGACGGTCCTGACCTTCGCCGGGTCGCCCGATTTCGCGACCGCCGGTGAGCACCATATCGTCGAGACGCGCCGGTTGATCGCGCAGGCCGTGCGCCATCTCCATCCGACCCCGCGCGTGCGCATCACCGCGCCGGCGACCGTCGAGGCCGTGGTGTCGGATGATCCTGCGACGCGCACGCTACGGGTGCATCTGCTGGGCTACGCATCGCCGCCGCAGACCACGCCGGCGAAGGACCGGCCGTTCGTCCTGCCCACGCCGATGGAAGAAGCACCGATGTACCGCGTGGCGCTGGAGTTCGCTGCCGACGTGCGCCGGGCCGAGGCGGTGGACCGCTCGACCGTCTTGAAGCGCAAAGGCCGCCACGTCGATGCGACCGTCCAGGTCGTCCACGAGGTGATCGTGGTGCGGTATTGATCCCGCGGGTCCTCCGGGGCGCGTCCGGAGAACGCCGCTGCTCAATCCTTCAGCAGCTTGCGGATCGCGCCGAGCAGGATGGCTTCCGCCTCGGGGCCGACGTTCGAGGAGCGCGGCTCGGTCTCGTATCCGCCCTCGGTGTAGGCGCGCGCGGTGCCGATGTACCACGGGCCGTAGTCGCCGTAAGCCGCCATCGCCACGAAGCGGTCGGGACGCCCGGCTTTCGCGGCGAGCTGGTATTCCACGAACAACTCGCCGGGCAGATGCAGGATGCGGGCGCGTCCGAGCGCGAGGCAGCCGACGTCGATCTTCTGGCCGGCCTCGCAACGGCGGAGCCACGCGAGACGGGACGCGCCGCCCTGGGTGACGAACGGGGCGGTGCGGCCGCGCATCTCGGCCTGGAGCTTCGCGGCGTCGATGTGCTTGGACGGCGGCAGCGAGACCGCCTCGGTGCGCCATGCCACCGCATCGGCCGCCAGCGGCTCGCGCTGCGTCGCCGCCCAGGCGCGCTTCATGCCGTCCGCGAGCCGCTCGGCGAGCACGAGACGGTTGGTGGGCGAACCGTCGTTGTACTTCCCCGCGCCGATGTTGCCGCCGGCCCCGTTGAAGTGGACGTGCAGCGCGCCCGGGACGGCGAGCTGGCGCATGAAGCGCGCGATGCCGGGAAAATCAGGGTTCGCGATGCCGGTGCGGTAATAGCTCTGCGGATGCGTGGCGTAATAGCTCAGCACGGCGACCGGTCGTTCCCCGTCCCAGAAACTCACCAGCGAGATCTCCGGATCGATCGTGCCCTCCGGTTCCGCCCGGAGCGCCGGGTCGGTGGTCGCGGTGTAGCGCACGGTGCGGACCTTGCCGTCGGGCCCGAAGATGCGGCGGTTCGACGCGACCTGGTGCACGGGCGCCGACCCGAGGCCGAGGTGCGTCACCGTCACCGCGCCCTGCGATGCCCCGCGCACCGCGACATCGAGCCGGCGGAGGACCTCGCGCTGGAAGCCGCCCTCGAAGTTCAGCGCGTCGATGCCGCCGTCCTTCAGGATCTTCTCCGCGCCGAGGTCGCAGTCCGGCGCGTCGTGCTGGTGCAGCGTGTGGACGGCCACGCGGTCGGGCGTGGTGCCCGCGGCCCCGGCCAAGGTCCGGCAGAACGCGTCGTGGCCCTCGTTGGCGATGCCGAGCCAATCCACCGCGCAGAGGACGATCGGACGGCCGGCGCCGAGCAGCACGATGCCGCGCGCGCGCAAGCCGAGGTCCCAGGCGTTGGTGACCGGATCGTAGGCCATGCGGCTGCCGATCGGCGGCGTGGCATCGACATCGAAGGTGGCGAGCTTGAGCGCGTCGGCCCGTAGGAAGCCGCACAGGACGAGCGACAGCGCGATCAGGCGGGCGAGACGTCGGAGAACCATGGCGCGAGCGTAACGTCCCGGAGCGCGGCGTGAAGGCGGAAGCGGTCCCCTGCACAGGGCACGGCGGACCGGATCACGGCCGCAGATGCGCGTCGAACCAGTCCGCGAACTTCCGCACGTCCCAGACCATCGACAGCCATCCGTGGGTGCCGCCGGGATGGACGACGAGCTCGACGGACCGGCCCAGTTCCTTCGCGCGGGCCTGGAAGCGCTGCGATTGGTCCAGCGGCACCAGCGTGTCGGCGTCGCCGTGGTGGATCAGCGTCGGCGGCAGGTTCGTCGTGATGTGGTGGATCGGCGACATCTCGCGGCCGGTGACCTTCCACGCGGCGAGATCCTGCGGTTCCTGCGCGAAGGCCTTGATGAAGCTCTTCGGCGCGCCGCCGTCGTGCAGGTTCTCGGTCGAGGCGCCGAGGTCCAGCAGGTCCGTCACCGGATAGAAGATCGCCACCGCCTGCACCGCGCTGCTCTCGCGGTCGACCGGGTCCGGCGCGTCGGCGCGGCCCGGTCCGCCCCGCGTGGCCAGCATGAGGCCCAGGTGGCCGCCGGCGCTGCCGCCGCTCACGCCGAGCCGCGCCGGGTCCACGCCGTTCTCGCGGGCGTGCAGCCGGATGAAGCGCATGGCCCGGTGCACGTCGTCGACGGTCTCCATCACCGTCGCCTCGGGCTGCGACACGTGGCAGACCGGGAACACCGTGTAGCCGCGACGCAGCAGCGCCGCGACCATCCACGGGCGGAAGGCGTTCGTGCCCGATCTCCATCCGCCGCTGACCATGAACGCGACGCCGAGGCCGTTGGGATGGACCGGCCGCACGACCTCCATCGTGAGGTCATGCCCGTGGCGCCGGCCGTAGACGATGCCGGTGGTGCGCTCGAAGGAAGGATGGAAGTAGACCCAGACGGACCCGGCCGCGATGCCGAGCGCGAGCACGAGAGCCGCCAGGATCTTCGGGACCGTCCAGAGAAGCCGCCGGATGTTCATGACAGGAGCGTCTCTCTTCACAGGCGCCCGGCCAAGCCTGGAACCGGCAGCCTTGCACCCTGGGGAGACCGGTCGGCGGGGATCCGGACGCTGCCGGGAGCGGAACGCGGTGCAACGGACCCGGAAATTGAAAAGCACCGATCACCCGGTTCCAATGGCATCGTGGTCCTGTCACCATCACCGCATGCGATCCTGCAGGACAAATCGGCTGCTCGGGATGGTCGCGCTGATGGCGTGGTCGTTCGTCTGGGCGTCCGGGGCCGGGGCCGGTGATGACCGGCACGGAGACCAAGGCGGCTTCAAGGTCGCGCGAGCCGATGGGGCCTGGTGGTTCATCGGACCTTCCGGCCAGCGCTTCTTCTCGGTCGGCGTCTGCGTGCTGTCGCAAGGCGCGACCCGCGAGGCCTACGATCCCGAGAACCCGGCCTACGCCGCGTGGCGCCAGCATGTGGCGCCGAGCGCGTGGGCCGACGTGGAACTGCGGCGGCTCTCGTCGTGGGGATTCACCACGCTCGGGGGTTGGGCGGACCTGCCTCCGCTCCGCTCGTCGTCGGCGCAGACCCTCTGCATCACGCCGGTGCTGCATATCGGCGCGGCCGCCGGCGCGCCGTGGTGGGACATGTGGGACGAGGTCAATCTCCGCCGCATGGAAGAGACCGCGCGCGCCCAGATCGGGCCGCTCCGCGATGACCCGCGGGTGGTCGGCTATTTCAGCGACAACGAGCTCGGATGGTGGAATGCGACGTTGTGGAAGATGACGCTCGAGCAGCCTTCCGGCAGCGGCCAAAGGCACCGGCTCGTCGCGTTGTTGCGCGAGACCTACGACGGCGATTGGAAGAAGCTGCTCGCCGATTTCGAACCGGAGAACGCGTCGGGCTGGTCGCAGCTCCGCCGCGGCGGGATGCTCTTCCTGCGGCCGGGAGGCGACGGCGTCCACGTGATGCGCCGGTTCCTCGGCATGGTCGCGGACCGGTATTACGAGGTCATGCGCGGGCTCATCCGGAAGAACGATCCGGACGCGCTGTTCCTCGGGGACCGTTACCAATCCTTCTTCTACCCGGAGGTCGCCCGCGCCTCGGCGCGGCACGTCGACGTCGCGTCGAGCAATCTGAACGCCCACTGGGACGATGGCTCGTTCCTGCGCTGTTATCCGGAAACGCTCCACGTGCTCACCGGGAAGCCGGTGATCGTCAGCGAGTTCTACGCGTCCGCCCGCGACAACCGCAGCGGCAACCGCAACTCGCACGGCACCTATCCTGTCGCGCCGACGCAGGCCGCGAGGGCCGAGGTCGCGCGGACGACGCTCGGCTCGTTGGCGCGCCTGCCCTTTGTCGTCGGCGCGGACTGGTTCCAGTTCTCGGATGAACCGACCCACGGGCGCGAGGACGGCGAGAACTTCAACTTCGGGTTGGTCGACATCCACGACCGTCCCTACGAGGAGCTCGTCGAAGTGTTCCGGTCGATCGACGCCGGACGTCGTCATTCGGTGGCGTCGTCGCCGAGGCCGGATGCGTCGCAAGGGATCCCGCCTGCGCCGCCGGATCCGTTCGCCGATTTCCTGCCGCCCCGGGCGATGCGTGCCTGGGATCGCGAGCGGGGTTTCGTGAAGCCGTCCGGCGAGGCGCCCTTGGCGGATCTCTACGTCTGCTGGAGCCCGCGCGGGCTCTTTGTCGGGCTCTACTCGCTGGACATCGTGGAGCCTGCCTACTACCGCGGCACCTCGGTGCCGAAAGCCGACCGCGCGCTTTGGTCCCTCCGGGTGGACGGCCGCGAGATCGTCCGTGCGCGTATCGGCGCCGGCCGCGAACCGGTCTGGAGCGAGCCGAAGGTGCGCGTCGAGAACGCCTCGGGCGTGGGCAGCAACGTCAGCAACGTCGCCGGCATGGAGATCCCCGCCGCGTTGCTCGGCCATGATGAGCTGCGCCCGGGCGACACCATCGAGATCGATTGCACCCTGCTCACCCACGGTCGCGCCTACCGCGTCGACTGGAAGGGGCGATTCATCTTGGCGCGTTAGCCGGCGCCGATGCCCCGCCGCCGAAATGCAGCGACACGAGCGTCCCGGCGAAGAAGGCGGACATCTGCGTGCCGCCGGTGGATTCGGAGGTCAGCCACAGACCGGAGCTGGGCTGCACGAGCACGAACAGGCTCCACACGAGCATCCAGGTCAGCTTCGTCGGTGCGCGGCGTCCGAGGAACCCGCCGTCCAGCGGCGCGCACGCGGCCAAGGCGGACGCCAGAGACCCGCACGAGAGCGTCAGGCCCGGGAACTTGGCCAGCAGGGTCTTGCCGAACGTGTCGCCGAACCATGCCGGGTACCCGGAGACGACCTTCCCGATGCCGGCGAATCCCCACACCATGAGGAAGAGCAGGTGGATCGCGAGCAGCGCTCCGCCGCGGGCCTGGGAAGCCGGGGATGCCTTCATGACGAGGCAAGGATGAGCGGTCCCGAGGCCCGCTTGCGAGCCGTCCGGTCGTTCCCTTCGATCGAGGGCTTGGCGCGTTCCGACGCTCCGTGCACTGCACCGAAGGCCGACTGGACGTCGGTGCGGAGAGGTTCGTCGACGCGACCTGGCGCGGGGACATCCGTGGTCGGTGCTGGAGGCGGATGATGACGTCATGGTCACCGCACCGTTGTTGCCACCGCCTCGGCTTCCGGCCCAACCTTGCTTGCCATGCGCCACGCCCCGATCCCGTCCCGGCTCTTCGTCGAGAACCGCGCCCGCCTCGCCCGCCTGATGTTGCCGGGCTCGCTCGCGGTCGTGAATGCCAACGACATCCTGCCCACGAACGCCGACGGCACGCTCCGGTTGGTCGCCAACTCCGACCTGTTCTGGCTCACCGGCGTGAACCAGGAGGAGTCCGTCCTCGTGCTCTTCCCGGATGCGGCCGACGAGAAGCACCGCGAGGTCCTGTTCCTGCGCGAGACCAGCGAGCTCATCGCCATATGGGAAGGCCACAAGCTCACCAAGGACGAGGCGCGCCGGATCACCGGGATCCAGCAGATCCATTGGATCTCCGAATTCCCCGTCGTCCTGCACAAGCTGATGTGCGAGGCGGAGCACGTGTACCTCAACACCAATGAGCACAAGCGCTCGGTCTCCGAGGTGGAGACCCGCGACGCCCGCTTCATCGCCGGGCTCCAGGCGCGGTATCCGCTGCATGACTACCAGCGGCTCGCCCGGTTGCTGCACCGGCTCCGCGTGGTCAAGACGGCGGATGAAGTGGCGCTGCTCCAGAAGGCCTGCGACCTCACCCAAGCGGGCTTCGAGCGGGTGGCCCGATACGTCAGACCCGGTGTCAACGAGCTGGAGCTGGAGGCGGAGTTCATCCACGAGTTCACGCGCGGTGGCGGCGGGTTCGCCTACAACCCCATCATCGCCAGCGGCGCCAACGCCTGCGTGCTGCACTACATCGAGAACGACGGGCCCTGCAGATCCGGCGACCTGCTGCTGCTCGACGTCGCCGCGACCCATGCGAACTACAACGCCGACCTCACGCGCACCATCCCGGTGAACGGCAGGTTCACCCAGCGCCAGCGCCAGGTCTACGACGCCGTCCTCCGCGTGCTGCGCGCGCAGATCGCCGGCCTGGTCCCGGGCAAGAAGCCCGCCGATTGGCAGAAGGAGTGCGAGCAGCACATCGAGAAGGAGTGCGTGGACCTCGGCTTGATCACGACGCGCGACATCAAGCGGCAAGACCCGGAGAAGCCGGCCTACCGCAGATATTTCATGCACGGTTGCGGCCATCCGCTCGGTCTCGACGTCCACGACGTCGGGTTCACGACCGAGCCCTTCGCTGCAGGTTGGGTGATGACCGTCGAGCCCGCGATCTACATCCAGGAGGAAGGATTCGCGGTGCGTCTGGAGAACGACATCCTCATCAAGGCCGGTGGCAACGTCGACCTGATGGCCGACATCCCGCTCGAAGCCGACGAGATCGAGTCGCTGATGGCCAAGCGGCGTTGAGATCTCCGGGGTCCTCTGCCGTGGTGCGGACGGCGTCCCGCCATTCCGGGAGCCGGTGCAAAGCACCCTGGCCCGGCCGGTTGGAGGCGGAGATCGAAGAGGGGCCGTACCCGGCCCGGTGCAGGCCGATGGCGCGGCGCAAATCGGTGTCCAACCGGGCGACGCCGTGGTCTGCTTCCGCTCCGTGAACTGCTTCGTCACCGGTGCCTCGGGATTCGTCGGCGCGAACCTCGTCCACGAGCTCGTCGCGCGGGGACATCGCGTCCGCGCCCTCCTGCGGCCGGGAGCGGATGTGCGCGGCCTCGCCGGTGCGGCGCACGAACGCGTCGAGGGCGACATCACCGACAAATCGGACACGCTCGCCGAGCGGATGCGCGGATGCGACTGGTGCTTCCACGTCGCGGCGAGCTACGCGCTGTGGCTTCCGGACTACGGGCCGATGTTCCGCGCGAACGTGCTCGGCACCCAGAAGGTCATCCGTGGCGCGATGAAGGCCGGATGTTCCCGCATCGTGTACACCAGCACGGTCGGTTGCATCGGTCTGCCCAAACACGGTCCCGGCGACCGCATCATCCCGACCGACGAGAAGGCGCCGGTCTCCGAGGTGCAGATGTCGAACCCGTACAAGCTCTCCAAATGGCAGGCCGAGGTCGCCGCGCGCGAGCTCGTGCAGCAGGGCGCGCCGGTCGTCATCGTGAACCCGAGCGCACCGGTCGGTCCCCGCGACGTCAAACCCACCCCCACCGGCAAGGTCATCGTCGACCATCTCAACCGTGCGATGCCGGGCTACCTCGACACCGGGCTCAATTTCGTCCACGTCCGCGACGTGGCGGTCGGGCACATCCTCGCCGCCGAGAAGGGCCGGGTCGGCGAGCGCTACATCCTCGGCCATCGCGACGGGAACTGGACGATGCAGCACGCGTTCCAGGAGATCGAGCGCCTTTCAGGCGTCCCCGGGCCCCGGATGCGGGTGCCGTACTCGTTGGCGCTGGCGGCGGCACACGTGGATGAGTTCGTGTCGAAGTTCACGGGCAAGCCGCCCAAGGCCCCGCTCGCCGGCGTGCGCATGGCGAAGCACACCATGTGGTTCAACCCCGCCAAGGCCGTGACCGAGCTCGGCATGCCGCAGACGCCGCCGGCCGAGGCGCTCGCGGACGCCATCCGCTGGTTCCGCGACAACGGCTATGTGCGCCGCTTGCGTCCCGGAACCGGGCGCGCCTAGGGTCTTCGCCACGTTCCTTCCGCATCCTCGCCCGAAATGAAACTCCAGCCCCTCCTCTGCGCCGCGCTCCTCGCCGCGTGCGCTTCCATCGCCATGCCCAAAGCCGCCGCCCAAGACACCAAACCCTCCAAGGCCGCGAAAGCGGGCAAGAAATCCGAGAGCAAGAAGGCCAAGGCCGGGAAGCTCCAGCACGTGGTCGCTTTCAAGTTCAAGGACACCGCGAGCAAGGACGACGTGAAGAAGGTCGAGGAGGCGTTCCGCGCGCTGAAGACCAAGATCCCGCAGGTCCAAAAGCTCGCCTGGGGCCTGAACAACAGTCCTGAAGGACTGAACAAGGGCTGCACCCACGGATGGATCCTCACCTTCAACTCCGAGGAGGACCGCAACGCCTACCTCGTGCATCCGGACCACAAGGAATTCGGCACCCTCGTGAAGCCGCTGATCGCGGACGTGTTCGTGCTCGATTTCTGGGCGAAGGATTGAGGTCCGCCGCCGGCCGGGTCAGGCCTCGACCGTCACGCGAGCCAGAAGTTCGGCCAAGCGGTCGATGAGTGGCTGCTGCGTGAACTTCATCCGCTCGCGGGCCGCGGGCACCGTGAAGAACGCCGCGCGGTCGATCTCCGGCCAGGTCGACCAACGGCCGGAGCCGGGCGGCCATTCGATGTCGACGGTGTTGCTCTGGATCGGGCAGCCGTCCTCCCAATCGCCGGAGAACGCCCAAGCGTGGACGGTCTTGCCGCCTTTCTGTCGGATCGACCCGAGCTCGATGAACGGGCCGGAAGGCTCGATACCGACCTCTTCCTGGAATTCGCGGATGGCGGCCTCGAGCAGTTGTTCGCCGGGCTCGACCTCGCCCTTCGGGATGGTCCAGACGTCGTGCTCCTTGTTCGGGAACCAGGGTCCGCCGGGACGCGCGATGAACACCTGCAGTTCGCCGTCCATCTGCCGGTACATCAACAGGCCGGCGCTCACCCGCGAACGGCGGGTGGAGGATCGGTTGTCAGGTCTGGCAAGTTTCGGAGGCACGGTCGGGCCCGGAGCCACCGGACGACGTGCGCGACCGGTGGAGCCGAGGCTGTACGTTTGTAAGGGATCGGTGACGCCGAGGCAACGAAAGTCTCGGCGGAATCCAGGGCCCGCATCGGCAAACGCGGTCACTGCTTCAGGATGCGCGGCCGCTGCGACGGCGCGGAGGGGTTCTCCAGCTTCTGCGCCTGTCCCGGCTTGAGGAAGAGCGGGCCGTTGAGCAGGGCCGCACCGACGAAGACCCGTGCCGCCTTCTCCGCCATGAGCAAGGTCGCCAGCACCGCCTCCGGTGTGGCGCCGAGCGCGATGATCCCGCGGTTCTGGAGGGTGATCAACCGCGGCACGCGGACCGAACCGCGGCGCTGGTTGAGCGTCACCCGGCCGCGGATCTCCCGCGCCAACGGGCTTCCCGGATCGGCGTACGGCACGAAGACGGACGCGGCCCCGGTGTGGTTCACCTGGTCGGGGAACATGCGCTGCTCCGAGAACGTCTCCGCCATCGGGGAGCAGAGCACCTGCAGGCAGGCCGCGGGAGCACAGTACGCCACGTAGCAGATGCCTTCGACCTGTTGCAACCAGGCGTGGAACGCCGCTTCACGGCTGGGCCGCCGGGCGGATTTGTCGACCCGGGCGTCCATCAGCGTCGCATCCAGCTCAGCGCTGTCGACGAGCGGCATGTCGAGCAGTTCGAGGATCTTGGAGGCGCGGCACTCGACGATCTCGTCGGCCGACAGCGTGGACATCTGCGACCCGCTGGCCTTCACCAAGAAGCGGTCGCCGTCCAGATGTGCCGAGACGTTGCCCTCGTTCAGGTCGACCAGACCGCGATCGGCGCGGCCGATCTCATGGGCCAGCCAGAGCAGTCGTTCCAATGGCTCGCTCATGTGTCCTTTGGTCCCACCGTTCGCATCGCGTCGCAACAAGCCCCCGACATGGGGTCCGGTCAGGCGCGGAGCCTGCGCTCCAGCACCTCTCCGGCGATGCCGGGGTTGGCCTTGCCCTTGGACAGCTTCATCAACTGGCCCTTGAGGAAGTTCAGCGCGGCCGCTTTGCCGGCGCGGAAATCTGCCGCCGGCCCGGGGTTCGCCGCGATGACCTCGTCGGCCATGCGCTCGATCGCGCCGCTGTCGCTCATCTGCGCGAGCCCCTTCTGTTCGACGATCGCCGCCGGCGAACCGCCGTCCGCGAACAGGTCCGAGAAGACCTGCTGCGCGATCGGGTGGCTGATCTTCCCGGAATCGACGAGCGCGACCAACTCGCGCAGCGCCGCCGGTGTGAATTTGATGTCGGCCACCGTCGTGGACGATCCGGCGAGCTTCGCGGAGAGGTCGTTGATGACCCAGTTCGCCACGGCCTTCGGGTTCGCGGAGCCCGTCGCCGCGGCCTCGAAGAGATCGCCGAGCGCCACATTGTCCTTGAGCACCTCCGCGACGCCCGGCGGCAGGCCGTGCTCGCGGATGAACCGCTGCTTGCGGGCCAGCGGCAGCTCCTGCACGCGGGCCCGCACCTCCGCCAACCACCCGTCGGTCGGCTCGAAAGGCATCAGGTCCGGTTCCGGGAGATAGCGGTAATCGTGCGCGTCCTCCTTGGAGCGCATCGGCTCGGTGATGCCGGCGACGTCGTCCCAACGGCGCGTCTCCTGCCGCAGCTTCTCGCCGCGCGAGACGGCGGCGACCTGTCGGGGGATTTCGTGTTCCAGGGCGCGGCGCGCGCCGGAGAACGAGTTCATGTTCTTGATCTCGATCTTCGCCCCGAGGGTCGTCTCCCCCTTGGGCCGCACGGAGATGTTCACGTCGCAGCGGACCATGCCCTTCTCCATGTCGCAGTCGGAGATGCCGCCGCGGACGAGCACGTCCCGGAGCGCGTTGAGGTAGGCGTAGGCCATGTCCGCGCTGGAGATGTCGGGCTCGGAGACGATCTCCAGCAGCGGCACGCCGGCGCGGTTGAAGTCGACGCCGCTGTGGCGGTCGAAGTGGCTGTTCTTGCCGACATCCTCCTCGAGATGCGCGCGGGTGATGCGGACGCAGGCGATGCCGCCGGGCGCGTCCTTGAACTCGAACTCCAACCGGCCGCCCTGCGTGCTGGGCCGGTCGTACTGGGTGACCTGGTAGTTCTTGGCCGAATCGGGGTAGAAGTAGTTCTTCCGGTCGAACTTCGCGTGGCGCGGGATCTCGCAGCCGAGCAGGTAGCCGGTGAGGACGGTCAGCTTGAGGGCCTCCTCGTTGGCCACGGGCAGGACGCCCGGCAGCCCGAGGCAGACAGGGCACACGTTGGTGTTGGGGTCCGACCCGAAGGCGTTCGCGCAGCCGCACCACATCTTCGACCTCGTCTTGAGCTGGACGTGCGTCTCCAGGCCGATGACCGCTTCGTATTCCATGTCGGACCGTGGTTGTGCCAGACGGGAGAGAGGGGCGGAACAACAAACCGGGCCCGAGGACCTGGAGTCAGGTCCAAGGCCCGGCGTTCGATGTCCGACCTTCGATGTCCGGCGTGCGCCGGCGCCGTCAGGGCGAGACCGCCCTGAAGACGCGGATCACCGTCGGAGGCGA
>CAIWVP010000126.1 GCA_903916195.1 uncultured Verrucomicrobiota bacterium
ACCCGCCCCTTCCCGTCGATCTTCAGCAACCGCGCTCCTCCAGGCATCAACGTCATATCCCACACACCATGACCCTCACGCCAACCGGTGCATACCGGCGCTACACGTGACGCTTACGATTTGTTGCTGAGGAGTCTCCAAGAACTTGCGCTGCTTTTGATTCGCGAGGTTCAAATAATGCCGATCAACACCCATGTCAGGTGACAATCCTTCACCGATGAATCTATTAGCCGAAATGTAATTTGCTACGAACCAAGGGCGGTAGGTATCAAATGCCGTCGATACCAAGCCGTTCTGCGCGGCGTAGCCCCTAACGTAACCATACAGTTGAGACGAGATGCGGCTCGCTAGATAAACGCCAACAGGGTATGTTGCCTTGTCCGTATAATACTGCTGAAAGCTGGTAGAGGCGACCTGATCGATGTCTGTTTCCAGAATCAGGCACCGGGCTGCTTGAAAAGCCGTATCGAAAGAATCCGGAATTGGATAGTCGGAAGCCCGAAGGAGGTGGATGGAGCCTGCTAGATAAATCCGATTGCCCCCTGATTGAACACGCCAAACAAGATCTGAACCGACCACCCGGGATATAGCCGTCAGCCCCAGAACGAGGAACAGCAGCAAATGTCGTATAAATCTGCGCGACATCTTCATAAAATACAATTTAACCACTACCGCGCAGAACGCGTTCTAAGGCCTAACTATTTAGACGAATTGCGAATGAATATCGCTTCCTGAATTTTGATGAAAGCTCCTTCGTACACCTTGGGGTCAATAACGGGCTTGTCAGATTTCGACTTCATACCGTAGCCGCTAGAACTTTCGTTGTTCTGAACAAAGTTGAGCCGGATGGCCGAGTTTTTATCGTTGATCTCCTCAACAAATGCTGTCGCATCTGTATTGCTCATGTGACTCCCAAAAAACACCACGTTTTTTGTAGGGCTGGAAGCCTGAATAAAACCCGTTTCCGCGTTAGCTTGCTTGATTGTGTACCCAATATCCTGGAATACAGACATCACTGAAGCGAACGCGATTTTCTTTGACGTTTCAAACTGCTTTTTCTGAAACGCCTGAAGCTCTAAACCTGTCTGCTGTGGCGTGGCACAACCAATCAATGCCAAGAGCGCTATTGCACTAAGTGACCGAACGATTTTGTTAGTCATATTAGAAACTGGAGTACATACTATTGAAGTCAGCCACCTTCTTATCGGAACCAAACTTGATAATCAGCGTCATATTTCGAGAACTCTGTTCAAAACCGGACTTTCCGAAACCAGCTAGGCCGACAGTAAAGTAGCCCTCAGACGAACTTGAAACTGTGGCATGTCGTTGGTAGGTCCAAACTTCAAGCCCCTCTGCATTGGTTGTTGTGATATTTGGAGAACCGAAGGCTTCCAGAACATCCAGCTGAGTTGTTGTTCCTTTCTTCAGCGTAATCTGGACCGCGCCATGCGTCAGGCGCTTAGACGAGTTGTCGCTGGACGGACTGGTACATCCCGAAAGAACTACCGCAAGCGCGGTTAATACGGAGGCAAACAGTCTGTTGGTCTTCATTTAGAAAAGGATAAGTGGACTGAGGTGAACAGAGGTTTTAAGGGTTCTAATCCACCAACAAATCCACATTCTGCGCAATCCGTTGGAAGGCCAGCCAAAAAATCCCTGCCGCGCGGATAAAATTTGTAACACCCCGCCCCATCCGCCCAACAACCCGCTCACGCCGCACGTCACCGGCTAGACCCACGGCTTCCTGCTTTCCAGATTCATCACCCTTCTCCCCCCCCTTCTCCTGCCGCATCCGCGGCCGGGCCTGTCCGCAAACCCACGAACCGCAATTCGCCACCGCGGCAAGGACGGCATCCTCGTCTGCAGCCACGGCACGCAGACACCCGGGACCTGCGGCACCATGAGCGGCGTCATGGCCTACGGCGGCAGCGCCGAGTTCGACATCGTGTGGAGCGACGGCTCCTAGTCCAAGCTGGTACCCGAGGCGCTCGTCCGCACCAGCAAGGCATGGGAGATCGTCGCTGGCAGAAGGCGCGGGCGGAGACGCGCGCGGGAATCTTCCAAGGCCCCGGCGTCGGCGAGCCCCGGCCAGCACGATGCTGCTGGCCCCGGTGCAGCCGGCCCGGCCCGCGGATGCGGTCACACACCCAGGCGCCGGGTGATCGCGTCGACGTCGTAGACGCATCCGCCCCAGGTCCCGCCGCCCACGGCTTGCAGCGCGGCCCAGAGGCGCGTGTCGGCCGGGAGCAAGGGGTTCGGCGCCAAAGCCGGATGCGGCTCGCGGTCCGACAAGACCTTCTCGCCTTCCGAAGAAGAGAGCTTCCCGGTCGCATCGCCGACGAAGTCCACCGAACCGATCAACCGGACGCGGTCCACCTCGATGCGGACGATATCGCCGTCCCGCAGCTTGCCGAGCGGTCCTCCCGCGAGCGCCTCGGGCCCCACGTGGCCGATGCAGGCCCCGGTGCTCACGCCGCTGAAGCGCGCGTCGGTGACCAGCGCGACATGCTTGCCGATGGGCAGATGCTTGAGAGCGCTGGTGAGCTGGTAGGTCTCCTCCATGCCGGTGCCCATGGGCCCGGCGCCCATCAGCACGAGCACGTCCCCTGCATGGATCTCGTGGCGCTTGATGGCCGCGATGGCGGCGCGCTCGGAGGTGAAGATCTTCGCCGGTCCCTCGTGCCGGTAGATCCCGTCGGCATCCACCACCGCCGGATCGATGGAGGTGGACTTGATCACCGAGCCTTCCGGCGCGAGGTTGCCGCGCGGGAAGGTGACCGTGCTGGTCAGGCCGCGGTCCTTCGCCTGCGCCGGCGACATGATGACGTCGTCGGGTTCCACGCCGTCCTGCTCGCGCAGGACCTCGCGGAAACGCGCGCGGCGACCGCTTTTCTCCCAGGCTTCGAGCACATCGCCCAGGGACGCCCCGGCCACCGTGAGGACGGAGAGATCGAGCAGCCCGAGGGCGCGCAGATGGAGCATCACCTCGGGCACGCCGCCGGCGAGGAAGACGCGGACGGTCGGATGATGGACCGGCCCGTTGGGCAGGACGCTGACGAGACGCGGCGTGCATCGGTTCACGGCGGTCCAATCCTCCACGGTCGGACGTCGCAGCCCGGCGGCGTGGGCGATGGCCGGGATGTGGAGCAGGAGATTCGTCGAACCGCCGAACGCGGCGTGGACGGTCATCGCGTTGCGGATGCTCGCGTCGGTCAGGATCGAGCGGGTGGTGAGCTTGCGCGCCGCGAGCCCGACGAGCGCGCCCGCCGACCGCACCGCGAGATCGCGCCACACCGCCTCGCCGCTCGGCGCCAGCGCGGAATGCGGCAGGGACATGCCCAGGGCTTCGCCGACGACCTGGGCGGTGGCCGCGGTCCCGAGGAACTGGCATCCGCCGCCGGGGCTCGCGCAGGCACGGCATCCGAGCTCCGCCGCTTCCTCCAGCGTCACCATGCCGTGCGCGTACCGGGCCCCGAGGGTCTGCACCTTCCCGGCATCTTCGCCGTTGCTCGGCGGGAGCGTGACACCGCCGGGCACGACGACGGTCGGCAGGTCGGGCGTCCCCGCGAGGGCCATGAGCATCGCGGGCAGGCCCTTGTCGCAAGTGGCCACGCCGAGCACGCCCCGGCGCATCGGCAGCGAACGGATCAGACGACGGAAGACGATCGCGGCATCATTGCGGTACGGCAGCGAATCGAACATGCCGGTGGTGCCCTGCGTGCGGCCGTCGCACGGATCGGAGACATGGCCGGCGAAGGGGATCGCTTTGAGCCGGCGCAGTTCCACGGCGGCCAAGCGGACGAGTTCGCTGAGCTCCCAGTGGCCGGTGTGGTAGCCGAGCGCGATCGGCGAACCATCGGGTGCGCGCATCCCGCCCTGGGTCGAAAGCAACAGATAGGGGTCGCGTCCGAGCTCGGCCGGGTTCCAGCCCATCCCGGCATCTTGCGTCAGGCCGAAGAGGTCGCCGCTCGGACGGTTGAGCAGCAGGTCCTCGGTGATAGGGAGCTTGCCGACCGGCCCGGTGGCTTGGGTGCGGGGTGAATAGATCTCGTCAGGACCGGCGGCGAAGAGTTCAGCAGGCGTCACGACCGCAAGGAGAACGGAGAACAGCGTTCCCGGCGAGCCTGTTGGAAGACCCTGTTGGAAGCCCCCGATCGGCGGGACACCGCACCGCCCTGCGCCCCTGCCCCGGCTCCCCTGCCCCCGTCCTTCGGAATTCCTCATGTCGGTCTGGTGCGCGGAGCCGTCTCCCTCCAAAGTCCGGCCGGTCGGCAACGACCCCATTTCATGCTCACGATCCGAGACCTCAAGATGTCCCTGGGTGGACGCGTCCTGTTCGAGAACGCCTCGCTCCAGGTCAACTATGGCGACCGCGTCGCGTTGGTCGGCCCCAACGGCGCGGGCAAATCGACGCTGTTCGGCATCATCCTCAAGACCCTTGAGGCCGATGAAGGCGTCGTGGAACGGGATGCTTGGACCATGG
Source organism: uncultured Verrucomicrobiota bacterium (assembly GCA_903916195.1). Lineage (GTDB taxonomy): Bacteria > Verrucomicrobiota > Verrucomicrobiia > Limisphaerales > UBA9464 > CAIVQB01. Next base: position 4,484 of record CAIWVP010000126.1, read on the forward strand.
TCGGCTACCTGCCGCAGGAGAGCGAACCGCTCGGCGACGAGACCGTGCTCGAGGTCGCGACCGGCCGCGCCACCGAGGTGCCGCTCCTGGAGAAGCGCCTGCACGAGCTCGAGAAGGCCGGGGCGGTCAGCGGGCCGGAATACCTCGAGGCCCACGCCAAGCACGATGCGCTCAACGACCCCCAGGTCGAGGCCAAGGCCAAGAAGATGCTCGTCGGTCTCGGCTACAAGGAGACCGATTTCGGCCGTCTGGCCCGCGAGATGAGCGGTGGCTGGATCATGCGCGCGCACCTCGCCCGCCTGCTGGTCATGGAGCCGGACCTCCTGCTGCTGGACGAACCGACCAACCACCTCGACCTGCTCTCGCTGCTCTGGCTGCAGAACTACCTGAAGAACTACTCCGGGGCGTTGCTGATGATCTCGCATGACCGGCAGTTCATGGACGAGATCGTCGGCCAGGTGCACGAGATCGCGAACAAGAAGCTCGTCGCCTACACCGGCAACTACTCCGCCTTCCTCGAGCAGCGCGAGGAGCGGTACGAACAGCACCTCGCCGCGTACAAGAACCAGCAGAAGGAGATCCAATCGCTCCAGGAGTTCGCCGACCGCTTCCGCGCCGTGCCCTCCAAGGCCTCGCAGGCCATGAGCAAGCTCAAGGCGATCGAGCGCCTTGAGCTCATCGAGAAGCCGTTGGCGCCGCGCAAACCGTTCCGTTTCCAGATCCCGCCGCCGCCGCGCGGGGGCCAGCGCGCGGTGACGCTCGAGGGCATCCACATGGCCTACGGGTCGAACAAGGTCTATTCCGGCCTGGACCTCGAGGTCGAGCGCGGCGAGCGCACGGTGCTGGTCGGGCCGAACGGCGCGGGAAAATCCACGCTGCTCAAGATCCTCGCCGGCGTCGTCGAGCACCAGCAGGGCGAGCGCAAGCTCGGGCACAACGCCAAGCTCGGCTACTTCAGCCAGCACCGCGCCGACACGCTGGACCTGAACAAGACCGTGCTCGAGGAGGTGCTGGCCAGCGCTCCCGCTCTCCGCGAGGACGAGGCCCGGGGCATCCTAGGCTCGTTCATGTTCCGCAAGGAAGAGATCTACAAGCTCACCGGGGTCCTCAGCGGCGGCGAGAAGAGCCGGTTGAACCTGATCAAGTTCCTGGTCGACCCGCCGAACCTGCTGCTGATGGACGAGCCGACCACCCATCTCGACATCACGACGGTGGAGTCGCTCACGCTGGCCTTGGAGCGCTACGAGGGCACCTTGGTGTTCATCTCGCACGACGTTCACTTCATCCGCCACCTCGCCAACAAGGTGCTCCACGTGAACGCCGGCCAGGTCCAGGCCTTCGCGGGCGGCTACGAGTACTACCTCGAGAAGACCGGTGCCACCGACGACGCCCGCGCCGCGCTCACCGCGAAGTGATCCCGCCGCGCCCGGCTCCCGACATCCCCGACAACGGCCCCCACCGGCTCCCGCACCTGCGGGGGCGATCCCGTCCCTCCGACCCACGACCTTACCCATGAAATCCACCGGCATGAACGAAGCCCAGTTCCTCGCGCTGCTCCAGAAGGTGCTGCCCAAGGCGACCCAGGACCCGCACCTCTCCTCCACCATCTACGACCAGGTGGCGAAGGAGATCCGCCTGGTCAACAACCTCAAGTCGTTCGAGAAGTTCTGCGCCGAAGGTTCCTTGCCCGACCTCGAGCCGGCCACCGTCGCGGAGTACCAGAGCCAGCTGGAGAGCCGCTTCGGCGCCGACAATGTCGCCATCACGCCGTCCGAGAAAGGCGACACCGTGGCCGTGGAGATCGATCTCCCCGACCGCAAGGTGACCAATCGCATCAAGGTCCGGCCGCCCGGCGCCGAGGAGGAAGAAGAGCTGAAGGTCCGCTTCGTGCCGTTCCCGGTGTCGTTGCCCTCCGACCCCGACCTGCTCTGGGTGCTGGCGCGGCGCGAGGACCTCGGGCCCGACGAGGCGGCCATCGCGTTGGCCAGCATCGAGGAGGAGTTCTGGGAAACGAAGGCCGGACAGAAGATGCTGCGCGACCAGGTGGAGAAGACCTTCGCCGAGTTCATCTCGCGCGTCCCGGCCGCGGCGCTCACCGACAGCGGGCTCAAGCGGCACTACAAGGAGCCGGAACCCCGCAAGACGCTCCGGCGTCTCGTGCCCGCGTCGCAATCGGAGCTCGAAGCGCTCGGCGGAGCGGCGGCACCCGCCGCGGCATAGCCCGCCGGAGCGGCGCAAGAGCCCGGGGACGGGCAATCTTAAGCTTGGTGCGCCGGCAGCTCGATGCTCCAGAGCTTCCGGCCGTCACGGTCGAAGTGCGCGACCGTCGCGGCCTTGGTCCGGCCGTCGATCCGCACGGTGCCGAAGAACTGCTCGACCGTGTGCGGCCCCGCGGACGGCGATCCGGGCGGACGCGAGTTCCAGCGGGCCTCCGGGCCGAAGGTCTTGTCGAGCGTGCCCGGGCCGTAGGTGCCCGCATGCAGCGGTCCGCTGACGAATTCCCAGAAAGGGTCGAACTCGGTGAACTTGGCCCGCGCCGGGTCGTAGTGGTGCGAGGCCGCGTAATGGACGTCCGCGGTGAGCCAGACCACGTTGCGGACGCCGGCCGCCTTCATCGCGCGAAGCAGGTCGGCGATCTCCAGCTCGCGCCCGAGCGGCGGACCGTCGTCGCCGTTGGCCGCGGCCTCCCAGTTCTTCGGCCCATCGGACACCAGCAGCGCCAAGGGCATGTCCGAGCAGATCACCTTCCACGTGGCCTTGCTCGCGACCAGAGCGCTCTTGAGCCACGCCAGCTGCGTGGCGCCCATGTAAGCGGATCCGGGCATCGTCGCGGTCTGGCGGTTCGGGCTGTTCGCGTCGCGATGGCTCCGGAGGTCGAGGAAGAAGAGCTCGCACAGCGGCCCGCGCGGCACCACGCGATAGATGACGCTCCCAGCGCCCGGCCTCACCGGTTGGTAGTCGAAGAACGCCCGGCGCGCGCGGGCGACGAGCACGTCCACGCTCTTCTCGGTGTAGCGGACGTCCTCGTCGAGCTTCTGGCCCGGGTACCAGTTGTTGCGCACCTCATGGTCGTCCCATTGGGCGAAGACCGGGACCGCCGCGTTGAAGGCGCGCACGTGGCGGTCGCCCAGGTTGTAGCGGTGCGCGCCGCGGAACTCGGCCAACGTCTCGGCGACCTTCGCCTTCTCGTCGCTCACCCGGTTGCGCCACTGCTTGCCGCCGGGCAGCGCCACCGCGGCGGTGATCGGGTTGTCCGCATAGATCGTGTCGCCGCAGTGGACGAAGAAATCCGGCCGTGCTTCGCGCAAGGCGGCGTAGGTCCGCATGCCGTCGCCGTCGGGGCTCGTGCCGAAGCCTTGCCCACAGGTGTCGCCGCTCCACGCGAAGACGACGTCGCGCGCATCCCGCGCCGCGGTGACCAGCTGGCCGACGACCGGCTCGGCGGTACGGTTGCCGGCCGCGTCCTCGAACGCGACGCGGTAGAAGATACGCTCGCCGGCGGGCAGATCGCGCAGCAAGAGCTTCGCGGTGTGGTCCGCCTCCGGACCGGTGACCGGGCCGGCGACCCGGCGCGCCGCGGCAAAGGATTCCGCGGTGCTCCATTCGACCTGCATCGTCGCGGCGCGATCGGTCCGGGCCCAGACGACGGCGGAATCCGCCGTCACGTCGCCGCTCATCACGCCGTGGGTCACCCGGGGCGCGGCGCCGCCCAGGATCGCGGGCCCGGAAGACTGCGCGCGGACGAGCGCGGGTGCCGTCAAGGCGGCGACGCTCGCCCGGAGCAAGCGGGAGGTGAACTCACGTCGGGATACGGCTTCGATCATACGGCCAACGTGGCGCCGAGGAGCCGCGGAAGCCAGCGAGGAGAGATCACAGGGAGGGTCCAGTGCACAACCGAGTTTATTGCAGGGGGGTGGCGTCAACTTTGCAAGCCGGAGGCTTGCCAGCCATTGGCCGGGGGGTGAGCGCCAGCGACACCCCCGGTGATAGGTGAGGAGACAAGCACCCCCTGTCTGGAGGGTGCGATCAGAAATGGCGGACAGGTTGGCGGATGGAGCGCAGCCCGGCAGGGTGAGCGGTCTAGGTGCCTGAAGACGGATCGCGCGATGACGGGGGAAGAA
>CAIWVP010000127.1 GCA_903916195.1 uncultured Verrucomicrobiota bacterium
CGCCGCCCGCGTGCCGGTGGCGAAGCTTCCTTGCATCAGGTACCCGCCTGTCGGCGCCTCCCAGTCGATCATCTCGCCGGCGACGAACACGCCCGGCAGCCGCCGCACCATGAGCGCCCCGTCCAGCTCGCTCCACCGGACGCCTCCCGCGGACGAGATGGCCTCGGCCAACGGTCGCGGTCCGATGAGCCGCACCGCACACTGCTTCACCGTCGCGGCCAGGGCTTCGGCCGAGGCGAACTCCCCCTGCCCCGGCCGATTCCCCAAGAGGGCGAAGGCCGCGTCGCACAAGCGCCACCGCGAGCGGGCTTCGACCAAGAAATCGCGCCGCGCGGTGCCCAGCTTCTTCACCAACTGATCGACGGTATGGGACGGCTTGAAGTCGATGACCAGTTCCGGCTGCGCCATCGCGCGCAGCGCCGCGCCGAGTTGGTAGATCACGCCGCCTTCCAATCCGTAGCGGGTGACCAGCAGTTCCCCCACCGCCGTGATCCCGCCCGCGCGGGCCGTGATGTTCTTGATCGGCTTGCCTTCCGCCGCCGCCAGCACGGCCGGCGGCCACGCGACTTCCCAGCCGCAGTTCGCCGATTCCAGCGGCGCGACCGCCACGCCCAACGAATCCAACACCGGGATCCATCCGCCATCGGAACCCGTCTCCGGCCACGAACCGCCGCCGAGGGCGAGCACCACCGCGTCGGCCTCGAAGGTGGCCGGACCGTTCTCCGTCGCGAAGTCCACCGACCCGCGCGGACCCGACCGCAGTCCCGTCCAGCGATGGCGCAAGGCGAACTTCACCCCGGCGGTGCGCAACCGCTGGACCCAGCGGCGCAGCAACGGCGCGGCCTTCATCTCCCGGGGATACACCCGCCCGCTCGTCGCCGCGAAGGTCTCCACCCCGAGTTCCGCCGCCCAACGCCGCAACGCCTCGGCATCGAAGTCCGCCAGAAGCGACGCCCACAAGTCGTCTGGCTGACCCGGCCCGGTGTAGCGCGCGGTGAAGCGTGCGGAGGGCTCGGTGTGGGTGAGGTTCAGGCCGCCGCGTCCGGCCACGAGGAACTTCCGGCCGACCGACGGCTTGGCGTCGAACAGGGTCACGGACGCGCCGCCTGCCGCCGCCACTTCCGCGGCGCGCAAACCCGCCGGACCGCCGCCGATGATCACGATGTCGATCCCGGACGAGAACAGGGTCCGTCCCGCCGCGCAACGCCCCAACCTCCGGCTTCCCCGATGCCCCCGCTCTTCCTATCCTCCTCCCATGACCTCCCTGTCGCGCTCTCCGGTTCCCGGCCTCACCCGACTTCTCGCCGCCCTGCTGGCCTTCACCTCCTTCGCCATGATCTGCCCTGCTTCGGCTGCCGACGGCCCGCTCCGTCTCAACCTCCGTTCGCGCCAAGAATCCAAGCCGGGCGTGTTCGTCCCTGTCGAGAAACCCGCCGAGTGGGACCCGAAGCAGACCGCGCTCATCCTCTGCGACATGTGGGACGACCATTGGTGCAAGTCGGCCGCCCGCCGCGTCGTCGAACTGGCCGGCCCGCTCAACCAAGTGGTCCGGCAGGCGCGCGAACGCGGCGTGTTCATCATCCATGCGCCCAGCAGCGTCACCGGGTTCTACAAGGACACCCCGCAGCGCCGGCTCGCCCAGGCCGCGCCGTTCGCGAAGACGCCCGTGCCGCTCGCCACCGCCGATCGCTGGGGCACCGCGTGGTGCTGGACCGATCCCAAGCACGAGCGCGTCCTGCCCATCGATGATTCGGACATGGGCTGCTCTTGCACGGGCACCAAATGCACCATCCGCGAAGCGTGGACGCGCCAGATCGCCACCCTCGAACTCGCTCCCGGAGACGCCCTCACCGACAACGGTCAGGAGACCTGGAATCTCCTCGCCGCGCGCGGGATCAAGAACGTGGTCCTGTGCGGCGTGCACCTGAACATGTGCGTGCTCGGCCGTCCCTTCGCCATCCGCCAGCAGGTCTATCTGGGGAAGAACGTCGCCCTGCTCCGCGACTTCACCGACACGATGTACAACCCCGAGCGTCCGCCCGGCGTCGACCACTTCACCGGCACGGACCTGGTGGTCGAGCACGTCGAGAAATTCTGGTGCCCCACCTTCACCAGCACCGACCTCACCGGCCGTCCGGCGTTTCGATTCAAGGAAGACCACCGCTGAAACGGACACCGCCTGTCGATCGCCGATCCGCGGCACCGCCGAGGGCAACCCGACGCCACAGCCGAACCGGTCTCCTCACTTGGGAGTCCGGGTCCAATGGATCAAGGCCTGTCCTGCGTCCTCGAGTCCGGGCAGCCGGCGGAGTGAGGAGGGCCCTATGGGGTGCACCGTCGTGGGGCGAGGGGGGGGAAGCGACCCTGCCGCGGGCAAAGCGGCATCTGCGGCGCGGGTGGAGCCGCGTCCTCCCGACTCTCCCATCCTCTGGCTTGTCGCGGGCGGCCTGCCCGATACCTTGCTCCGGCCATGAAGCCCCCCTTCCCTCTCCGCCGCCTGCTCGGGGCTTTGTCCGTGCTCGTCCTGGTGCTGACCGGTTGCGCCACGATGCAGGACGACGGTGATTTCGACGTGACCTTGGTGAAGGTGGACTCGGCGCACGGCACCGAGGGCGAGTTCCAGTTCGTGTTCACGCTGCGCCTGCAGAACGCCTCGCCCACGGCCGTGGCGATCGATGGCGGCGCGCACAAGATCTACCTGAACGGCGTGTACGTCGGGCAAGGCCTGAGCAACGAGCGCGTGGAGGTGCCGCGCCTCGCCACCACCACCCAGCAGGTGACGGTGAACCTGGGCACCTTCCGCTTGGCCCGGGCCGCCTACCGCATCTACAACACGCATCAGGCCGATTATCGCGTGGAGAGCACGCTCTACGCGGTGAAGGGCGCGGGCACCCGGCGCATCCATGCGCACAAGGAGGGCACGGTGAACCTGGATGAGTTCGTGCCGCCGACGCCCAAGCCGTGACCGGCGACGAAGTCGCGGGAAACCGACGATCGACACCGATGCCCCCGGAGACATGGGCAACCGGTCAGGAGAACCGGTCACAGCCTCCGGTTCTACGGACTTCGAACCGAACTTTTTGCCGCCGACGGCGTTCCACCCTGCGATCGACACGGAAATGTTTGAACACTTCCGAGGTCCCGTCGTCCATGCTCGACCTCCGACCTTGAAGTCTCCGCACCTATCCCGGGCTTGTCCTGCCGTCCTCTGCTTCGCGCTGGCCGCGGCCGTGAGCGGTTGCTCGACGAAGTATTGGAAGGGTTCGGCCGACCGCGAGGCGGCGAAGCTCCTCCGCGAGAAGACGCCCCGTGTCCCCAACATGGACACGAACTTCACCATCGAGCCACGCGCACCGATCGATCTCGGCACCTTGGGCACGGCGCCCGAACCCGGGGATTTCCTCGGCGCCGAGGCGGCCACCGAGCGCGTGGCCCGGGTGCTCCCCCTCGATATCTGCCTCGATCTCGCCGTCCGGCAGAGCCGCGATTACCAGACACGCAAGGAACTGCTGTATCTCACCGCGCTCGACCTGTCGCTCGCCCGGCACGACCTCACGCCGATATTCGGTGCGCGCGGAGCCGGCAGCGTCCGCAACGACACGCCGCAGCGCGTCAACGGCATCGACCCGATCACCCAGCAGCAGACGACCGCGCTGCGGAACGGCAACCAGGTGGTGACCGGGTTCGGCGATTTCGGGCTCACTTGGATGCTGTCGACCGGCGCTCGGCTCTCCACCGATTTCACGACCGATTTCTTCCGCTATCTGGCGGGCGGTTCCGGCCAGAACGCCTCGACCCGCCTCGGCGCCACGCTCACGCAGCCGCTGCTGCGCGGTGCCGGCTTCAAGGTGAACATGGAGGCGCTGACGCAGGCCGAGCGGAATCTGCTCTACGGGCTGCGCGATTTCGCCCAATACCGCCAGACCTTCGCGGTGGAGACGGCGGCGGCCTACTACAACGTGCTCCAGGCGCGGGACACGGCGAAGAACTCGTTCCTCGACCTGGCGCGGTCCCGGCAGAACGTCGCGCGGGAACGGGCCTTCGCCGACGAAGGCCAGCGTCCCAGCGCTTCGCTCGACCAGTTCCGCCAGGCCGAGCTCAACTCGGAGACACGCTGGGGCGAATCCGTCCGCGGCTACCGGGAGGCGTTGGACCGCTTCAAGATCAGCCTCGGCATCCCGATCACCTCCCGGGTCGTGCTCGACGACCATGAGCTCGCGCGGCTGAAGATCGCCGAACCGGGCGTGCCGGTGGAACAAGCGGTCCCGGTCGCCTTGGCCACGCGTCTCGACCTCCAGACCGGTCGAGAGCAGGTCGAGGACGCCGCCCGTCGCGTCCCCATCGCCAAGAGCAATCTCCTGCCGCAGGTCGACGCCGTCGCCGGCGCGGGCTTCTCGAACTCCGGCACCAGCGGCCTCCCCGTGCCCGACCCGCGCCTCTACCAATGGAACGCCGGTCTGCAGGTGGACCTGGGGCTCGACCGCAAGGGCCAGAGGAACCAGTTCCGCCGCGCGATCATCGGTGCCGAACGCTCGAAGCGGGAGTTCGCGCTCGCGGTGGACAACGTCCGCCTCCAGGTGGCCAGCGATTGGCGATCGATCGAGCAGGCCCGCCGCAACCACGAGAACTCCGAGCTCGGCGTCAAACTGGGCGAACGCCGGGTCGAGGAGCAGGAGCTCCGCATGCAGCTCGGCCGCGGCCAGACCCGCGACCTGCTGGACGCCCAGGCCGATCTCAACGCCGCCCGCAACGCCCGCACCGCGGCCTTGGTCAACTACAACCTCGCCCGTCTCCGCTACTGGCGCGACATGGGCCTGCTCTTCGTCCGCGACGACGGCTCGTGGTTCGAGGCCCCCGTGCCCGCCGCACCGGACACCGCCCCCAAGCCATGAACCGATCCGCGCGCGCTGAGCGGAAAACCGGCAGGCAAGCGTGCGGGAAAGCCCGTCTGTTCCCGCGCACCTCTTCCACCGGCTCGCCCGCTCGCCCGCCCACCCACGGCCGCACTTTTCTTCCATGACCTTCTCCGCCTTTCTCCGCTCCCGCCCCCGCTGGCAGCTCGCGCTCGGCGGCATCGCGCTGCTCTGGCTCCTCTGGACGGTGGTGCGCCCGTCGAAGGCCGCTTCCGACAACCTCACGGTCGTCGCCAAGCGCGGGCCGCTCGACATCAAGGTCCTCGTCGGCGGAAGCATCGAGGCGCTCCAATCCCAGGAGATCCGCTCCGAGGTCCGCGGCGAGCCGGTCAAGATCCTCAAGATCGTCGACGAGGGCTACCTGGTCACCGAGGACGACGTGAAGACCAACAAGGTCCTGATCGAGCTGGATTCCTCGAAGCTCAAACAGAACCTCGTCAACCAGGACATCACCTTCCAGAGCACCGCCTCGGGTCTCACCGAGGCGCAGCAGGCGTACGAGATCCAGGTCAACCAGAACAAGACCGACATCAAGGCCGCCGAGCAGAAGGCGCGCTTCGGCCTGATGGACCTCGAGAAATACCTCGGTTCCCAGATCACCGGCGAGATCGTGGGCAAGCTGGGCCTGCGCGAGGACCTGCTCACCAACAGCACCGCCGCGGTCGCCACGAACGCATTCGTCGTCGATTTCACGCGCTATGCCCGCGCCGAGCTGCTCGCCGACGGCGCCGCCAAGCAGGAGCTGCGCAAGCGCGACGACGAGCTGCTGGTCGCCAGGACCGCGGCGGGCCAGGCCACGAACAAGCTCACCGGCACGAAGCGGCTCTTCGAGAAAGGCTTCGTCACCAAGAGCGAGCTGGAGAACGACCAGATCGCCTCCGAGCAGGCCAGCCTCAAGGTCGACGCCGCAGCCACCGCCCGCGACCTGTTCGTGCGCTACGAGTTCCCCAAGATGGCCGAGGAGACGCTCGGCAAGTTCGACGAAGCGCTCCAGGGCCTCATCCGCTCCCGCAAGGAATCGGTATCCAAGCTCGCCCAGGCCGAGGCCAAGCTGAATGGAGCCCAAGGCCGCTACCAGATCGAGAAAGAGAACCGCGACGAGCTCGCCGCGCAGATCACCAAATGCCTGCTCCACGCCAAGACGCCGGGCCTCGTCGTCTACGGCGGCGGCAACCAGCGCTCCTACTGGAACAACAACGAGCGCATCGCCGTCGGTTCGCAGGTCTTCGAGCGGCAGGCCTTGATCACCATCCCCGACCCCAAAAAGATGGGCGTGAACGTGGGCGTGCATGAATCGCACATCAAGAAGGTGAAGAAAGGCCTCAAGGTCCGGATCACGGCCGACGCCTTCCCTGACGATCCGCTGACCGGCGACGTCACCAAGGTCGGCGTGCTGCCCGATTCGGAGAACCGGTGGATGAACCCGGACATGAAGCTCTACACCACCACCGTCGCCATCGAGGGCACGCGCGAGTGGCTGAAGCCGGGCATGAGCGCGAAGATCGAGATCATGGTGAAGCGGCTCGACGACGTCGTGCACGTGCCGCTCCAGGCGGTGAGCCAACGCGACGGCAAGACCGTCGTGTTCCAGCCCGGCGGCAAGCCCAAACAGGTCGAGGTCGAGGCCGGGGAGTTCACCGACGAGTTCATCGAGATCAAACGCGGTGTGAAGGCCGGCGACACCGTGCTGCTCCGCGCGCCGGACAGCGAGCATCCCGGCGACGACGGCAAGAAGCCCGCCGCGAGCGCTGCCGCGCCGGCCGGGGCCCCGGCCAAGCCGCCCGCCAGCAAGTGAGCGCCCCGCAGCCCATCGTCAGCCTGCAGGCCGTGCGCCGCTCGTACCGGATGGGCGACGTCGTGGTCGAAGCGTTGCGCGGGTTGTCGCTCGACATCTCCGCCGGCGAATACGTGGCCATCATGGGACCGTCCGGCTGCGGGAAATCCACGCTGCTCAACCTGCTCGGCTGCCTCGACCGGCCGACGTCGGGACGCTACCTGCTGGGCGGGACGGACATCTCGGCGCTCGACGACGACGCCTTGTCCGACATCCGCGGACGTCGGCTCGGGTTCATCTTCCAGAGCTACAACTTGATCCAGCAGCTCAACGTGCTGGAGAACATCGAGGTCCCGCTCTTCTACCAGGGCCGGTCCGACGAAGAGGCACGCGCCATCGCGATCGGTCTGGCCAAACGGGTCGGATTGGACCGCCGGCTCGACCACAAGCCCTTCGAGCTCTCCGGCGGGCAGCAGCAGCGCGTCGCCATCGCCCGCGCGCTCGCCAGCGATCCGCTCGTCATCCTCGCGGACGAGGCGACCGGCAACCTCGACTCCAGTTCCGGCCGCGAGATCCTGTCGCTGTTCGACGAGCTCAACGCCGCCGGCAAGACGCTCATCATGGTCACGCACGACGCCAGCGTCGGCGAACGCTCCCGGCGCATCGTCCGCCTCAGTGACGGACAGTTGGAATCCGATATCCGTCGATGAACGCCCTTTCCTAGCCACCCGTGTGATCCGAGGTCTGTCCATCTTCCCTTCTTCCCGGCTCCGGCGCTCCGTCCGCCTCGGGCTCCGCTCGCTCTGGTTGCACCGGTTGCGGTCGCTGCTGACCGTGCTCGGCATCGTCTTCGGCGTGTGCTCGGTGATCGCCATGCTCGCCATCGGCGAGGGCGCCAGCTTCGAGGCGCAGGAGCAGATCAAGAACCTCGGTTCCCAGAACATCATCCTCCGCAGCGTGAAGCCGCCCGAGGACCAGAAGATCTCCAACAACCAGAACAACTTCACCCTGGATTACGGCATCAAGTACGAGGACATCTCCCGGATCCAGGCCACCATCCCCGGCGTCACCACCATCGTGCCGGCCCGTGTCATGCGGGAATACGTCTGGAACATCACCATCCGCGTCGATGCCGAGGTCGTCGGCACCGTCTCCTGGTATCCCGCCATGCGGAACCATCGCGTCGCGTCGGGGCGCTTCTTCACCGAGACCGACCAAGCGGCCGCCGAGAACGTCTGCGCCCTCGGCGCCGAGATGGCCCTGCGCCTTTTCCCGCTGGAGGCGCCCTTGGGCAAGACCGTCCGCATCGGCGACCAGTACTACCGTGTCATCGGCATCATGGAACCGCTCTCCCGGGCCAAGGGCGACGACACCGGCCAATCCTCGGCGCAGCAGGCCGTCGACCGCATGTACATCCCGCTGGAGACAGCGCGCCGCCGCTACGGCGAGGTGCTGTTCAAGCGCCGGAGCGGCAGCTTCGAGCGCGAGCGCGTCGCCCTGCACGAGGTCACCGTGAAGGTGGACGACCCGGAGAAGGTCGTCGCCGTGTCGCTCGCCGTGAAGGACCTCATGGAGCGGAACCACAAGAAGAAGGACTACGACGTGGTCGTCCCGCTGGAGCTGCTCCGCCAGAAGGAGAAGACCAAGCGCATCTTCAACATCGTGCTCGGTTCGATCGCCGCCATCTCCCTGCTCGTCGGCGGCATCGGCATCATGAACATCATGCTCGCCAACGTCACCGAGCGGACCCGCGAGATCGGCATCCGCCGCGCTCTCGGTGCGAAGCAGCGCGACATCACCACGCAGTTCCTGATCGAGGCCGTGCTGCTCAGCGGGGCGGGCGGCGCGATCGGCGTGATGCTCGGTGTCGCCATCCCGTTCGCCGTCTCGGCCGCGGCCGGCATGAAGACCATCATCACCTTCTGGTCGCCGCTCGCCGCCTTCACCATATCGGCGCTCGTCGGCGTCGTGTTCGGCCTCTATCCCGCTCTCCGGGCCGCAAAGATGGACCCTGTCGAGGCCCTCCGGCACGAGTGAGGGCGGGCCGCGCGGACGATCATGCCGCGGACGACCGGGCGTAGGCTTCCGCGAACTGCCGGGCACGGTCGCGGAACCAGTCCCAGTCCTGCGCGGTCGCCCGGGCCGCATCGAAGAGCGGGCTGCCCACGCCGAACGCATCCGCGCCCGCCTTGCGGAAGGCCGGCAGCGTCTCCGGCGTCACGCCGCCCGTCGGCATCAGCGGGATCTCCGGGAACGGCGCCTTGACGGCCTTGATGTGCGCCGGCCCGAGCGTGTCGGCGGGAAAGACCTTCACCATGCGCGCCCCGAGGCTCCAG
>CAIWVP010000128.1 GCA_903916195.1 uncultured Verrucomicrobiota bacterium
GGAATGGTTCCGGTCGCCCTACGGGCTCCCTACACCATTCCCTCTCCCTCCACCTCGTAGCCTATTGTTTCCCTCCCCTGAGGTCACGGACTCAGAAACGGCGGGGTTGCCAAATGCTCCGAACGCAACGAAATGATATTCATATTTGCTCCCCGCCCCGTCATAATGGTATAAATCGCACAATTTAAGCGACCTTCCGAAGTTGCGGTCTTGCATCTATCGGATGAAGTGCTGCAAACGACGGAATCCTAAAGGGAATCTGGAAATGTCTTGGAATATGCTTTGAAATTTTTGATTGACACTAATTTAACCACGATTGAATATGTGGATGCGGTTGCGATTTAATTTACAAAAGCTAAAATTAATAATACTATGTCTGAAACGACTCCTAGCTACAGTTCTTCGGAAACACTCACCGACAAGCGCGCTCGTCTTATCCAAGAACTGGAAAACAAGCTTTCGCTGCTGAAGGACGACGGTGCCATTTTGAAATTGGAGGAGCAGGAAAAGAAACTGGTCATTGAACTCGAAAAGGTTCGTCGTAGCATCGACAACTACCGTGATGCGTTGGGTTTGCCGCCTCGGGCACCGGCTGGCACTCAAATGGCACCACCTGCAAAAGCGGCAAAGGCGTCCACGGGCACCCGTGGTCCCAATGGTCCCCGTACCAAACCTGATGATATGCTGGCCAAACTCGTGGGAACGTTGAAGGCAGCTGGTTCTAAGGGTTTGAGTGTCACCGAGTTGGCGGAACAGAGTGGTTTCAATTACCAGACCGTTAATAACTTCCGAAATAAAAACACTGCATTCGCGGAAATGCTGGAGAGTGTGAAAGATGGGCGTTCGATTATCCTTAGCCTTAAGGCTAAGTTCATGAGTTTATAATTACCCGAACAGTCAACCGGCAAAGGGGCTTGAAAGCAGTCGGCTGATAAGTTGGTTTCGGGTCAATCCATTTTAGCATCACCAAACCACGGCTTTCAGCCGTGGTTTTTTATTACATATAACTGTCAAATCTGACCAGCTTAAACACTGCATATTAATAGAATTGTCTACCAGTTCATAGCATGTAAAATCTACCGTCAGCAACCTATCCCCATCACCCACACGGGCGGGTCCTGGACATGGCTGCAAGCTTGCCCCGAGGTGCCCTCTGGCCTTGCCGACATACAAGTTGAATTTTCGCCATGAAAATCGTATCTATGTAGATATATCTCTGAGCTGCAATCGTTTATGATGGAGTAAGGTCGCAGACACCTTAATTACGCAATGGCACGCTAAAGCCCTTTCTCCGTGGCCAAAAGCCTGTTGGGTGGAGGTGGTTTTACGTTGGCAAAAAGACCCCAGCCTTCCGCGGATGGAGGGTGTGATTTTCTCGGTGCATGGGCAGCAGGTGGGTAGCTGTCTCACAAGCCTACGCCACAGGAACAAGGGCGCACGGCTCCCCGCCACAGTCGCCAAGCGGACTTTCCTAAGCCGTTACACGAAGCGTCATCTTTCTTTACTTTTTTGCTATCTGAATCTGACGGTCTTTCAGGTACCTTGGTGTTTTCCCTAGGGCCGGTGGAATCGACGGTTTCGGAGTGCTATGATTGATGCGCAAACCACCAACCATGAGTTGGTCACAGAGGCTCAAAACCCCGCGAACAACGAGGCTTGGATCGAGTTGCATCGCACCTATCACGATCCATTGATCCGCCATTGCGACCGGAGCGGACTGAGCCCAGTTGAGGCCGAGGATGTTGCCTCGCTGACTCTGGCTAGTTTGGCGACGCGGCTGGCCCGTTCTTCCCTCAAGTGGGAAACCTCAAGTTTGCGGGGCTGGCTCAGCGAAACGGCCAACCGGTTGATTTTTGACGTCCACCTGCATCGCAAACGGGACCAGCTGTCCGCTGATGCGGCGCGAATGATGCAGGAATGGCTGCCTCCCGCCTTTGCCCCTGAAGATGAGCAGGAGGCGCGGGAAAAAATGGAAGGGCACCTGTGGAGGGTTTGCCTCGCACGAGTGAAGGGGGAGGTTTCCGCCGAGCAATGGCAAATTTTTGAGGCTTACGCCTTGGGCGGGCGTAAATCATCGGAGGTGGCGACACTGTTCAACACCACAAGCCTCAACGTCCGAGTCATTCGCAGTCGCATGGTGAGCCGGATTCGGTTGGAATGGAAAAATATCGCCAAAAGAGAGGTTGAACTTCAACCATGAGTGCTGCACTGCCATATCAGGTAAGTGGTTATACAGTCCTTCGCCCGCAAATAGAGGCACAATTGAAAAGCGGTGATGTTGCGATGGTACTAGTTGGGGCTCTGCATTTTGCAGGGCCGGATGGCTTGCTGGCTCAACTGAAGGCGAAAGGCTATTCAATCACTCAACTGCCGTTCACTGAAACGCTGCTGGCCATTGTGGCCCAACCACAACCTGTTACCGCTATCGTGGGCCAAGCGGTGCAGTTCAGCGTGACGGCGACAGGATCGGAGCCAGTAACCTATCAGTGGCAGCGCAACACCCAGAACATCCCTGGGGCGACGGGTGCCAGCTACACCATCGCCAGCGCGCAGCTCGCCAACGCCGGCGACTACCGGGTCATCGTGGGCAATGCGCCCGGCAACGTGACCAGCCAGGTGGCCACGCTCATCGTCAATCCGCTGACGGTGGCTCCGGTCATTGTCGCTCAACCACAGCCTGCGACCGGTATCGTCGGCCAAGCGGTGCAGTTCAGCGTCACCGCGACCGGGTCGGCTCCGCTGACCTACCAGTGGCAGCGCAACAGCCAGAACATCCCATCGGCTACGAGTGCCATCTACGCCATCACAAGCGCGCAACTCGGGAACGCCGGGGACTACCGGGTCATCGTCGGCAATGCGGCCGGCAACACGACCAGCCAAGTGGCCACGCTCACGGTATTCGAGCCGGTGCCAGATCTGCGGATTGCGCAATTGCGATTACTGCCGACCGCCGAGATCGACGTGGACGTGAACGTCAGTTCCGCAGGTGATTACCTCTTGGAGACATCCATCGATCTTAAGACATGGATTCCAGTGCGCACGTTCTCAGCGAATCAGTTGGCGTTGACTGTTCGAGCACCGAATCCCGCGGCCTCATTGAGGTTCTTCCGGGTGGTGCCGGCAACCGACCGGACGGGAACCGGCACGGCAGGGTTCGTATGGATCAAGCCAGGGACGTTCGTGATGGGGAGTCCGACGAGCGAAGCACCCTTGTACGCATCAGCCGAGGTTCAGCACACGGTGACCCTGACGCATGGATTCTGGATCAGTGATCATGAGACAACACAGGATGAGTATCAATCGCTGATGGGTAGCAACCCATCGTATTTCCAAGGCGACGGCAGTCGTCCAGTTGAGAGGTTGAGTTGGAACGAAGCCGTGGCCTACTGCCAGAAGCTGACGTTGCGAGAGCGAGCGGCCGGACAGATCACGCCCCAGCAGACGTATCGGTTGCCGACGGAAGCGGAGTGGGAGTATGCGGCGAGAGCGGGGACGACGGGAGCCCGGTATGGAGATATGGACGCCATCGGTTGGTTTGATGGCAACTCTGGTTCATTCTCGCATCCAGCATCAACACATTCAGTGAAGCAGAAGGTACCGAATGCGTGGGGCCTTTACGACATGATTGGGAACGTCTGGGAGTGGTGTGCAGATTGGTATGGGGAATATCCAACCGGGATTGTGACCGACCCGAATAGCGTGAGTTCGGGCCCCGGCCGCGTGCTCCGCGGCGGCTGCTGGGCCTGCCCTGCCGGCGACGTGCGGTTTGCCCGGCGTGGCTACGACGCCCCGGTCGACGCCGCCTTGTACATTGGTTTTCGGCCTGTTCTATCCCTGAACTAGCCAACAAGCTGATGGAAACAGGGGGCCGTGTTTCGCCCGCGTGGGACGCCTGCGCGGTTACAGCAATAAGGCAAGGCTCAGATGTAGCCCTTGATGTCGCTCAGGACCGAACGGACTTTCGCACGGAGCTCGGTCAGGGTGTTGTCGCGGGCGACCCGGGCGGCATGCACGGCGCGCTGCGTGCCCTCGAGGTTGAGCTCCGCGATTGCTAGTTTCTCACCGCTCCAAGGCACGACCTACACCGAGACCGCCCCTAGTGGCAGCCTCACCTACCAAGTGAGAGCCACCAAACTCCAAACTTCCGGCTCCGGCTCGTTTTGGAACTTGAGCCAAGGAATCGTCATCACTGTGCCATGAAAAATGATCACCACTGCTTGTTGCCATTCATTGGCTATGCCGCCTGCCTCTTCAAAGGGGAACTCCTCGTGGCGTCGCCGTTTCAGAACATGGGCTTCGATGCGCCTTCCCCCCCTAGGAGGATCTGCCGCCCGCTTATTGCCGGGATGGTCCGTATCGGATCCATCCGTCGGCTGGAATCTGAGTCCGGTGTTCGGCGGCGTGGCGAGCATCCTCGACGTGAACTTCCGGGAGGCGCACTTCGGGCTTAACGCGCCTGCGCCATTGGTCGGCAATTTTGCGCTCGGCGTGTGGCCGCTCCCTGGTGGCACTCCTTTCACGCTTACCCAGATCGGTGATATCCCGGCCGACGCCCGGTCGCTCCAGTTCCTGCACCAAGTCAGCAGCCTGCCCACTTTGAGGAATCTGAAGGTATTCATTGGGGGGGTGGAGGAACCGTTGAACTTCATCGGCACCCGCCTCACCGATAACTTGGCCGCGCCCACGGCCCCTTACTTCGCGGTGGATGTGAGCCCCTTCGCCGGCAAGACCGCCGAGATCAAGTTCGAGTTCCGCAGCATCTACGGCTACGATGATTTCTTGGGAGGGCCTCGGATTCCCTTCAACCTGCCCAACGCCCAGAGCCATGTGCTGGACGACCTGAAGTTCAGCGCGTTGCCCGCCAGCGTGCCCGAGCCGGGCACCTACGCCCTGTTCGCCCTCGGCTTCGCCGCCCTCGCCTGCCACCTGCGCCGCCAACGCCCGAGGTAGGGCGGAGCTGCCGCTCCGCCGTGATCTCGCCGTCCGCCAGCGTAGCGCCGCGGGCGGCTCGACCCGCCGAACCGCCAGGCCGCCGGAACCTCGCCACGGTCCTCCCGGCCGGAGTTTCGGCGGCGCAGCAGCGCCGCCCTACCGGGACGCGCCATCCGCATGGTCACCTCGGCGGCTACGTTTTGGATTTCTCCCCGTCGTGCGCAGGAACATCTTTGTCGAGACGATGACCCGCAGTTGGCAAAGCCAGTCCTTCATCCCGGCCTTCCAAAGCATCCTCGGCGACCCCACTTTGCGCCTCTTCCGGGTCAACCCGCCGCAGAATGTCCGGAAGGCATCGAATGGTTTGACCGTGTCATTGTGGTGGGACCCGGCT
Source organism: uncultured Verrucomicrobiota bacterium (assembly GCA_903916195.1). Lineage (GTDB taxonomy): Bacteria > Verrucomicrobiota > Verrucomicrobiia > Limisphaerales > UBA9464 > CAIVQB01. Next base: position 5,327 of record CAIWVP010000128.1, read on the forward strand.
ACCGAACCGGGCACGGGCTATCACGTCTATCGCACCACCAGCGCCAATGGCGTGGACAGCTCCGTGCAAGTGACCACCGCGAAACTCACCGGGACCAGCTTCTCGGAGACACTCCCCACCGCCGGCAGCTATACCTACATGGTGCGCGCCACAAAACTCCAGACCAGCGGCTCCGGCTCGTTCTGGAATCTCAGCCAAGGAAACTTCACCACCGCTACCGTGCCATGAAAACACCCACCCCTTCTGTGCCTAGGATCTTGATTTGCTTCGCGGCGATCGCTGTTCTTGGCTGCAAATGTATTGGAGCCCCCTTCCAGAACATGGGCTTCGATAACGCAAAGATCGAGTTGCTTGCCGGGAACCCTCCTAAGCCTCCTTCTGGAGGTCCGGCCAATTGGCTTTTACCTGGCTGGGACGTGTCACAACCCTCCGTCGGCTGGAACTTGAGCAAGAGTTTCGGCGGCGAATCGAGCATCCTTGACGTTAACTTCCGGGATACTCACTTCGGGCTGAACGCGCCCGCGCCGGTGGTGGGCAGCTTCGCGCTTGGCGTCTGGCCCGCTCCTGTGCTCGGCATCCCCTTCATCCTTGCCCAGACCGGCGACATCCCGGCGGAAGCCCAGTCGCTGCAGTTCCTCTACCGCTACGAGGGCATCCTGCAGCTCAGCGGCCTGAAGGTTCTCATCGGCGGCGCGCCGGCACCGATGAACTTCATCGGCACGCGCTCCACGGACAACCCGGCCGCGCCCACGGCCCCCTACTATGCCGTTGACGTGAGCCCCTTCGCCGGGAAGACCGCCGAGATCAAGTTCGAGTTCAGCAGCTTCGGTTACGACGATTTCTCCGGTGCGCCACGGCAGCAGTTCGAGCCCAACGCCCAGAGCCATGTGCTGGACGACCTGAAGTTCAGCGCGTTGCCCGCCAGCGTTCCCGAGCCGGGCACCTACGCTCTGTTCGCCCTCGGCTTCGCCGCCCTCGCCTGCCACCTGCGGCGAGACAAGCGATGACGGTCACTCCGAGATTTCCCAAGATCGGCCTCTCGGAGAAGCGGCAGGTCGTATGGTCCCGGGCGCAGGGCCTATCCAGTCGGCTGCTTTGGCGCAGCGGTGGCCTGCGAGCGTGGACCTGCATCGGCAGGTGGGGGAGCCGGGGAGGGCGGTTCTCGATCCTTGCTGATGATGGAGACTCTTCACCCCGTCGCCTACATCGGTAAGCGCTCTTCGACGGCCGCTACACCTTGGTGAAGCGGCACCAGAGCGCCATCGGGCCGTCGTAGGCGGTGTATTCTTTCGGCACGGGCTCGTAAAAATAGCGGTACGGCCCGAAGTGCCCCTGGGTGTTCAGGCGCGGACGGATCTCGTAGTACTCGCGCTTCCAGCCGGCGAAGAGATGCTTGTGGAGGAAGTCCTCCGACAACGGCCACGGCTCGGTCACGGTGGCCGGCTCGTTGAGGTTCAGCGAAGCGATGATGGCGCCGCCCGGCTTGAGGATGCGGCGGATCTCGCGGCAGGCCGCCTCGGGGTCGTCCACGTGGTCGAGCGAGTTCATCGTGAACACGACGTCCACGTAGTTGCTGGGCAAAGGGATCTGCTCCACGCCGCACTTCAGGTAGAGCATCGGCTGCCCGTCGAGGCGGAAGTTCGCGTGGTAATCATCCGCCAACGGATCGAGGCCGATGGCCGCCTTCGCCTGGGTGAGCCAGGTCAGCGATCCGCGCGGGCCGCAGCCGATATCGAGGCAGACCTTGCCGTCGAAGAACCGGGGATCGGTCACGCCGCCCATGTCGGTCATGAACTTCTGGTAGTAGGCGGCCTCGGACTCCGCGCCGGTGGCCGCGACGTAGCCTTTCCAGAAATCGAGCTCGGCGTCGTGCTTGAGTTGGATCCGCTGCCCGCTGGTGAGCAGGCGGTCGCGGATCAGGTTCTTGACCGGACGCGGCAGGCGGCGGGCGAGTTGTTTCAGCGACAGCATGGACGGACGCTATCGAACGGATGCCGCCGACCGCGAGCCCGTTTCTGGGGCGACGCGGTCGGTCTCGGGTCTCGGGGCTCGGGTCTTGGGTCCAAGGTCCAAGGGCCTATGCTGGACGGAGCGCCGCCAAGCCGGCGCGGAAATCGGCCGGCAGCGGTGAGTCGAACTCCACGCGCTCGCTGGTGCGCGGATGCAGGAACGCCAACCGGCGCGCGTGCAGGAGCTGGCGCGGCGCCGTGTAGCCGGTCTCCTTGGTGAGCCGCGCGTTCTGGCGTTCGCCGTAGACCTCGTCGCCGACCACGGGGAACCCGAGGTGCTGGAAGTGGACGCGGATCTGGTGCGTGCGACCGGTGTGGATGATCGCCTCCATGAAGCTCGAACCTTTCAACCGTTCCAGCACGCGGTAGGTCGTGCGTGCGTCGCGCCCGCGGCCGGGTGTCGTCACGGCCATGCGCTTGCGGTGGACCGGATGCCGGGCGATCGCGCCCTTGATCTCGCCCTGCGCGGCGGACGGCTCGCCGCAGATGACGCACTGGTAGATCTTCTCGACGTCGCGCGAGGCGAACTGCGCCTGCAGCGCGCGATGGGTGTCGTCGTTCTTCGCCACGACGAGGCAGCCGCTCGTGCCGAGGTCGAGCCGGTGGACGATGCCGGGACGCTCCACTCCGCCGATACCGCTCAGCCGGCCCTTGCAGTGGTGGAGCAGGGCGTTGACCAACGTGCCGTCCGCGTGGCCGTGGGCGGGATGCACCACGATGGCGGCGTCCTTGTTCACGACCAGCATGTCGTCGTCCTCGAAGATCACATCGAGCGGGATGTCCTGTGCGACGACCTCCGAAGGCTTCACCACCGGCCAGCAGATCTCGATGATGTCGCCGACGCGCGGTTCCGACGAGGATTTGGGCAGTTTGCCGTTCACGGTGACGCACCCCTCGGCGAGCAATCGCTGGATCTCTCCGCGAGAGGTGTCGGGGAACTGCTCGTGCAGGTAGCGGTCGAGTCGTTCGCCGGGGATCGAGGCGGCGACGGTCAGGGTGTCTTGTTCCATCAGAATGGGGTTCAGCGGGGCTTGCGTTGCGGACGTTGCTCGGGCGGCAGCTTGCCGGTGGTGGGCACGACGATGTTCGTGCCGGGCACCCACGCGACCGCGTGGCCGTCGAGGAAGAACTGGTGCGGCTGGATCTCGAGCAGATGGCCGAAGACATCCATCACCACGGTCCCGGGCAGCCCGGTGGGGTTCGCGATGTCCACGAACACGACGTTGCCGTAGGGCAGGGTGTTGGTGTTCGGTGTCCTGAAGACCCGCATATACGGCGAGTTGGTGAACCGGGTCGGAGCCTGTTCACCGGGGAAGGTCAGCGTGACCGGTCCGGCCGCGAGCAGCTTATGGTGCTCCAACCGGACGACGGGCGTGCCATCGGCGGTCTTCTCCTGGAACACGACCCAGGGGCCGCCACGGCTCCGGATCGCCTCGCAACCGCCGTAGAGCGTCACATAGAGGACCATCGTCGCGACGAAGATCCCCCCGAACGCACGCACCGCTTTATAGCCTTCTTCGTTCAAAGCGCGCGGAGATTACCCGATCGCCGCCCGGGCGCAACGCAGGGAAACAACTTGTCCTGGCCCGCCCGATCAAGGCTTCCGGAGCATCCGGACGACGCCGATGCCGGTGAACAACGCCGCCTGCGCCGCGAACATGCCGAGCGGTCCCCACCCGAGCCGGCCCCACGCCAGGACCGAGATCAGCAGCGATGCGGTCGCCCAGCCCCATGCCGGGCCGTCCTCGGCGAGGCCCACGCGGAAGAAGAAGACGACGCATGCGCCGAGCACCACCGCCTCCAAGGAATAGAGCAGGTTCATCGCAGAAGGTCGTCATGGGCCCGGACGGCACCGACGCGAAGACTCCGGGGCAGGACCTCATCGTGTCCCGACCCCGGAGTCCCGGCGGATCCATCAGCAACGGCGGCCGATGGCTTGGTGCTCTCCATCGGTCATCAATGGCGCGGGAGTTCGCGCAGATAGACGTTCTTGAACCAAAGATTGTTGCCGTGGTTCTGCAGCTCGATCTGGCCGGTGGGGAAGATGGGGAGGGTGCGGTCCCAGTAGTTCTCGAGCGTGACGTTGTGGGTCACCAGCTGGCCGTTGAGGAAGATGGTCGCCTTCTCGCCCTGCATGAGGATCTGGAAGCGGTTCCATTGGCCGATCGGGTTGTCGGCGACCTTGGTCGGCTTGGACGGGTTCTTCTGGTTGTTGTAGAAGCCGCCGGAGCCGACCTCGGCGCCGTGCTCGACCGGCTTGGTGAACGGGTCCCAGATCTGCACCTGCGGGCTGCCGCGGAGATAGATCCCGCTGTCGCCCTTCTCCTTGATCTTGAAGTCGACGAACAGCTCGAAGTCGCCGATATCGCCGCGCAGCGTGCACAGGCTGTCGCCCTTGCCGTCGAAAGCGAGCGCACCGTCCACGGACTGCCAGTGCGCCTTCATGCGGGCATCGGCCTTGGCCTGCTCCACGGCGAGCTTCTCGGGCGGGAGCTTCGCGCGCTTGGCCGGGTTGTCGTTCGGCGAGGACGGCAGGCCCCTCCAACCGGTCAGGTCCTTGCCGTTGTACAGCGCGGCGAAACCGGGATACGGCGCGACGTTGTCCTTGGCGAAGCGGGAGGGGAGCTCCTTGACGCGGAGGTTGCGCAGCTCGACGTGGTCGTTGTGGCCGAGGAATCCGATGTGGCCGCCCGGGCGCAGCATGCCCGGATGCTGGGCGAGAATCTTGGCGTCCGTGACGCTGTTGAGGTCGAAGTCGGTGATGACCTTGCCGTTCAGGGTGACCTTGATGCGCCGGCCGTCGGCGACGATCTCCTGGGTGTTCCATTCACCCGGCTTCTTCATCGCGCCGAGCTTGGCGGCGGCCACGCCATAGACCGAGCCGTGGTATTGCTCGGGCTTCAGCTTGCCCCACTTGCCGGCGACCGCGCCGGATTCCTCGAGGATCTGGATCTCCATGCCCACGTAGGCCGCGTCGCCCTCGAGCGGGGCGCGGATGCCGACCCCGTTGTTCGAGCCGTAGTCGAGCTTGAACTCGAAGCGGAAGACGAAGTTTTCGTAGTCTTTCTCGGTGAAGAGGTTCCCCTGCACGCCGTCCTCGCAGACGATGTTGCCGCCGCGGACCTTGTATTCTTGGCCGGCCTTGCCGACGAATTTCCAACCGGTCAGCGAGGTGCCGTCGAACAGGCTCTTGAAGCCGGACTCGACCGGAGCCGCGCTGTTGTGGCCGCGGGTGGGCGTGTCGCGTTTGTCGTTGTCGTAGGCGCAGCCGCTGGCGAGCGGAAGCGCGAGGGCGAGAGCGAAGAGGGGGTTCTTCATGGGATTGATTTGTGAGGGGTCAGGCTCCGCCCCCTCGCGGGATGAGACAAGCAAAACCCTCGGCGAGCGACGGGCAGCGATGGATCGGCGCGCGCGGCGCGTCCGGCTCAATACGCCACGCGGACCTCGCGGCGGCCGGGCTCCAGGGGGACGACTTTTTGGCGCCCGTCCGGCCAGCGCACCTCGAGCGCCGAGGCGCGGTCGATGCCGCCGAGCACCTGCGCGGTGCCGTCCAGCACGGTCCGGACCGGTCCGGCCTTGCCGTCCGCCGACCGCAGCCGGAGGCGCGCGCCGATACCGGCCGGATTCTTCGCCGCGCCGTCGAGCGCCACGCGCAGGCCGGGTTGGGCGAGGCGGTTCTGGAAGATCTTCGTCGGACCGTCGTTCTGCGCCACCACGAGGTCGACACGGCCGTCGTGGTCGAAGTCCGCCAGGATCGCGCCGCGCGCTTCTCCTTCGACCCGGATGCCGCTGGCCGAAGCGTCGACGGCGGTGAAGGTGCCGTCGCCCTTCCCGCGCAACCACAGGCCGAGCCCGGCGTCGTCGCGGGTCAGGTTCGAGGCGTCGCCGGACGAATTCTGCCCAAGGAAGACGTCCTCGATTCCGTCGCCGTCGAGGTCGCCCACCGCGACCGACATCGCGGGGGCTATTTGCGCCTCGCGCGGCAAGGGCATCCGCACGAACCGGTCGCCGCGGTTGAGGAAGACGGCGGACTCGAGCCCGGCGGCTTCGAGCCGTCCCGCCGCGGCGGACCGGATGCCGAGGATCTCCGGGACCGTCGCCGTGCTGAACGCCGCGTGGGTCGCGAAGCGCTGCGGCAGGTCGGAGATCCCGCGCTCCAGCCATGAACGGTCCCGGATCGGGAACCACGCGTCGCCGATCTGCCGCGCTTCCATCATCTGCACGATGCCGTCGCCGTTCCATTCGCCGAAGAAGAGCGCCGACCGGCCGGGCGGATCGAGTTCGAGGACGGTGTTCCGCCCACGATTCCCGGCCACGATGTCCAGTCGGCCGTCGCCGTCGAAATCGCCGAGCGCGACGCAGCCCCAGAGACCCGTGTGCTCGGCGAGGCCCATGGCGGCGGTGGCGTCCTCGAAGCGTCCACCCCGGTCCAGGAAGACGCGGAGCGGTCCCCATTCCAAGGCCAGCACCAGGTCGGGCGAACCGTCGCCATCGAGATCGCCGAAGGCCGCTCCGGTCACCAGGCCGACACCGCGGAACTGCGCGCTCGCCGTGGCGTCCGGAACCAGTTCGCCGTCTTCGTTGCGCAGGATCGTCGAAGACGCGGGCTCCGGATATCGCCCCGGGACGGACCGGCCGGCGACGAAGACGTCCAGGTCGCCGTCGCCGTCGATGTCCGCCATGGCGATCGTGCCGATGCTGGAGCGCCCGACCGCGACCACGCGCGGCCCGACGGTCTGGTTGAAGCGGATGATGCGGCTTTCCTGCGGCTCCGGCAGTTCCTGCGACGACAGCCCGAGAAGGAAATCGCGGTGGCCCTTGCCATCCGCCCAAGCGATCGCCGCGGTCTGGTCGGCTCCGGCGAGATCGGCGCCTTCGCGCACGAGGAAGCCTTTCCCGGCTTGGTTCGAGAGCACCGCGAGCTTGCCGCCTTTCGCCCCGGTGACGATCACGTCCTCCCAGCCGTCGCCGTCGAGGTCGAGCCACGCGAGGCCCGGTCCGCCGCGGCTCAGCCGATGCGGCAACAGCGGCTGCAGGGCCCAATCGTCGAAGGCGTCCTCGACATGCGAGTGGACCGATCGCGCGCTGATATCGACGAATGCTGCGGCAACCGGCGGTTCCTTCGCCTTCCGCGTCTTCGCGGTCGCGGCTTGGTCGATCTCGTAGACCCGGTCCGCGAGCACGTTGGTGACGACGCTGGTCGTCCCGTCGCGCCAGCCGACCTCGAGCGACATCGGACCTGCGGCACCGGTCCCCGCGGCGAAGACGCGCATCGCCGCGTCGCCCGAAAGGTAGCGTCCTCCGCTGATCATCTCCTGGCTCTGCACCACCGGGCCGCCGCGCAAGGTGATCCGCGCGCCGATGCCCTGGGTGTCCGGCGACGCGCCTTTCAACCGCACGGCGACGCGGGGCGCGGTGGCGTCGTTGCGGTAGAGGCCCGCGGGCGCGTTGAGGTTGTTCACCACCCCGTCGAGGTCGCCGTCGTTGTCGAGGTCGCCGACGGCCATGCCGTTGGACACGCCGCGCAGCGCGAAACCCCAGTCGGCTCCCTTCGGCTCGAAGGTGCCGTCGCCGCGGTTGCGGAAGGCGAGGTTCTCGTGGTCCCAACGCGGATGGATCTGCCGGTAGCGCTTCATCTGCGGTGGCGTCCATTTGCGGCGCCCGATCTGGTCCACGCTGTCCTGGTCCAGGACGTCCTGCTCGAAGCCGTTCGTGACCAGCAGGTCCTCGTAGCCGTCGAGGTCGACATCGAGGAAGACCGGGCACCAGGCCCAATCCGTCGCGGCCACGCCGGCCATCAACGCGGCCTCGGCATAGGTGCCGTCCTTGCGCCCGAAGAAGAGCGTGTTGCGGCCCACCAGCGGCCGCGTGCCGGGACGCTCCCGGACCTCGGTCCCGGGCTCCGGTTTGCCGGGATGCGTCAGGCGCTTCGCGCGGTCGCGGGCCAGCATGTCGAGCACGATGAAGTCGTCGCGGCCGTCGCGGTCGACGTCGGCGAAATCGATCCCCATCGACGAATGGCTGCCGTGCCGCAGCGCCGATGCGGGCGCGGCGCGGAAGGAACCTTTGCCGTCATTGATCCAGAAACGGTCGGGCGCCCCGTTGTCGTTGCACACGTAGAGATCCGGCGCGCCGTCGCCGTCGACATCGCGGAACATCACGCCCAGCCCGAGTTCGCGGAACGGCGGGACCGGATCCCCCCGTTCGTCGCGGAAGGTCCCCGGCACATCCTGGATGGCGGTGAAATGCCCGTGCCCGTCGTTGCGATAGAACCCGTCGGCCTCGCCGAGCTCTCGCACCGAGCCGTCCGCTTGGACCTCGAAGCGGTCCTTCCACGGGGGCCGGTCCGCCGGTTGGCCGTTGACCTTCGCCACGGACATCCGGCCGTTCTGCTGGCCCATCGTCAGCTGCGTGGTCGGATCCGCGAGGTACAGGACGTCGATGTAATGGGCGCAGTAGAGGTCCAGGTCGCCGTCGCCATCGATGTCGGCCAGGGCCATCGACATCGCGGACGCGGTGCGCGAGAGGCCGGAGTCCTTCGCCTCGGTCCACTTGCCCTTGCCGTCGTTGAGAAAGAGCCGCGTGCCGGCGCCGATGCCGTTGACCAGCAGGTCGAGGTCGCCGTCGCCATCGACATCGGCGAACACCGCCGCGGTCGAGAGCTGTCCCGCGCAGGCGGCTTCACCCAGGTCCATCGGGGTGAAGCGCCATCCGCCGAGGTTGCGGAAGAGCTGGTTCCGCCCCTGGAGGTTGCACAGATAGATGTCCTGCCAGCCGTCGCCGTCGATGTCGCCGATGGCCACGCCCGAACCGTTGTGGGCCACGGCGTTGGTGAGCGCGAGGTCGCCGCCGAGCTGGTTCGTGAAGCGCACGCCGGTCAGAGCCGGATCCTGCAGGGTGAAGCCCGCTTTGCCGCCCGAGCCCGGGCTCACGGCCGTGCTCCGCACACCGGGGGGATCGACCGGAGCGCCGTCCGCGGCCCGGGCCGACAGGCCCAAGGCGCAAGCCGCGACGAGGACCCAGGCCGACCCGCGCCGCAGCCGATGAGGCCACCGCACGAGACCGTCCCGCCAAGACCGTCCGCCCCGACGGGGTCCGGCCCCGTCCGATGTCCCTTCAGCGTTCTTCATCGTTGTCGTCCGCCATCGAAACCACCTTGCCGGACCGCCCACCGTGGTGTTGCTGGGGGAGAAGATCTGGAAAGCAGGGACACAGGAAAAGGAAATGGAACAGCGGGTCCTCTCCGGACTCCGGAGTCTCGGTCATAGAACGGACCCTTCGGGCTTTTCTTCCTGCTTTCCTGCTTTCCAGATTCCTTCTTCCGGTCCCGCCTCCGCGTTCCGGCACTCAATCCGGGGAGATGCGGACCACGATCTTTCCGAACTGTCCGCCGCGTTCCATCAGGGCGAAGGCGTCGTCCACATGGTCGAGCGCGAACACGTCGCTCACCACCGGATGGATGCCTTTGCGCGTCACGAACTCGGTCATCGCCGCGAAATCGGCCGGACTGCCCATGGTCGTGCCGAGCAGGCTCAGCTGCTTCCAGAACACCTTGCGCGTCGGCAGCTCGGCCGGGTTCCCGCGGGTGGCGCCGAAGAAGACGATCCGGCCGCCGGGTGCCGCGAGCTCGATGAGGTCGCCGAAGCCCGGACCACCCGCGCTGTCCACGATCACGTCGAACGGCCCGTAGTGGTCGCCGAACTCCTTCGCCCAACCGCCGTGGGTGTAGAGCGTGCCGTGCTTGGCGCCAAGTTGGTGCGCCTTGGCTAGCTTCTCCGGAGAGCTCGATGTCACGAAGGGCAGCGCGCCCGCGGCCACCGCGAACTGCAGCGCGAAGACCGCCGTCCCGGCGCCGATGCCGCTGATCAGGATCTTCTCGTGCGCCTCCAACCCGGCGCGGCTGAACAGCGCCCGGTAGGCGGTGAGGCCGGCCAACGGCAACGCCGCTGCTTCTTCCCAGGTGAGATGGGGCGGTTTCGGAGCGAGCTGCGAGACCGGCACATGGATGGCCTCGGCCAAGGTGCCCGCCTTGGGCAGGCCGAGGATGCTGAACCGCGGCTCCTGCGCGCGCTCGTGGTGGCCCCAGTCCGATGAAGGGTTGATGATGACCTCGCGCCCGAGCCACGAGGCGTCCACGCCCGGCCCGACCTCGGTGACCACGCCCGCGCCGTCGGATCCTGGCGTGATGGGGAACCGGAGCCCCGCGTAGTTGCCGGTCTTGATCCAGACATCGCGATGGTTGATCGCGGCGGTCTTGAGGCGCACGACCACCTCATCGGGCATGGCGACGGGATTGGCGACGTGGTCGAGACCGAGTGCGTTGATGCCAGTGAGGACGACGGCTTTCATAGGGCTTGGTTCGCGGAGCGGCCGGAGCCTGCGCCACCGACCGCGCGCCGCGCAACATCCGAGCACCGGAGAGGCAGGGCCGACCCATGATAAAAGGGGTGGCCGAGGAGATGGAGAGAGATCCTTGTGTTTTGGAGTGGCAGGTCTGTGGCCCATGGCGACGCCGAACGGTGTCCTGGCGGCGCGTCCGGTGAGTGTGTCGCGGAGGGCGTGGCGGAGCCAGCGGATGAACTTGAGGCTTTGCTGGGAGGCCCTTCGGGCCGACCGGAC
>CAIWVP010000129.1 GCA_903916195.1 uncultured Verrucomicrobiota bacterium
TGCGCCGCAGATCCGCGCGGGGCCGGCCCAAGGGCCGGGGCGGTGGGAGCATCGGTTCCACCCGCGTCCATCGGTCATCCGTGAGGTCCGTGTCGTAGGCAGCGATCTTCATCGCCTGACAGAGCTGCCGCTCTGTTTTGAGGCCCCGCACGCAGCCCGATGGGAAACGGAAACGGACTCGACACCCCAACCGCCGAAGCACCAAAATACATACCTGTACCAGATGAAACACCCCCTCTCTGCTCCGCCCCGGGCCCGCCGCGCGTCGTTGCGGCGGGTGCAGCGCGAGGAGCTTTACCGCGTGTTCGCACAGAATCTGCCCAACGCAGCCATGGCGTTGTTCGACCGGGACTTGCGGCACCTCATCGCCGAGGGGCCGGCCTTGGCGGTGATCGGCCTCTCGAAGGAAACGGTCGAGGGCCGGACCCTCCGGGAGGTGTTCCCGCCGGAAACCTGCGCGCTCATCGAAGCGCCTTACCGGGCGGCGCTCGCCGGCAAGGTGGGCAGCGTGGAAGTGCCGTTCGCGGATCGGTTGTTGCTCATGCAGATCGCGCCGGTGAAGCGCGGGCGCGGGAAGATACAGGCGGGCATGGTGCTGGTGCAGGACATCACCGAACAGCGCCACCAGTCCCGTCTCATGGAGCAATCGAAGTCCGTCGCGCAGGTCAGCGGCTGGGAATTCGATGCGCTGACCCGCCAGCTTTACTGGACGGAGCGGACCTACCTGCTGCACGAAACCTCCATTCAGGAATACCAACCCGCCCTCGACACGGCACTCGCCTTCTACACGCCGGAATCCGCGCCGCTCATCGAGGCCGCCTTCGAGCGCGGGCTGCGCTTCGCCGAGCCGTGGGACATTGAGGTGGAGATCATCACCGCCCGGAAGAACCACCTCTGGGTGCACATGGTGGGCCGCGTGCAACAGGAGGGATGCCGGGTCGTGCGGCTCTTCGGCTCGTTTCAATGCATCACCGCCCGCAAGCGCTCCGAAATCGCCCACGCGGTGCTGGAAGCCCAGCTCCGTCAATCGCAGAAGATGGAATCTATCGGTCAGCTCGCCGGCGGCGTGGCGCACGAATTCAACAACCTGCTCACCGTCATCCGCGGACAGAGCGAGCTGACCCTCGCCTACGAGCCGCTCACGGCCGATGGCCGGGAGTGGACCAAGCAGGTGATCGTGGCGGTGGAACGCGCCGCCATCCTCACGCGCCAGTTGCTCACCTTCAGCCGCAAGCAGCCGATGCAGCCCACGCCGCTCGACTTGAACGTGGCCGTCGACAACTTCACGAAACTGCTGGGCAGCATCATCGGCGAGCACATCAAACTGCGACTCGGATGTGCCGCCAGCCTGCTGCCCGTCCATGCGGACCCGCACATGATGGAGCAGGCGCTGATGAACCTCGCAACCAACGCGCGCGACGCGATGCCGCACGGCGGCGTGCTCACCATCAGCACGACCGCTCTGGTCGTCAGCCCGGCCACCGCCCGCCAGCACGATGTGCGTCCCGGCCCCTACATCCGCCTGAGCGTGACCGACACGGGCGCCGGCATCACCCCGGAAAATCTGCCGCGCATCTTTGAGCCGTTCTTCACCACCAAGGAAGTCGGCAAGGGCACCGGGCTGGGGCTGGCCACCGTTCAGGGCATCGTGCAACTGCACGAAGGCTGGATCGAGGTGCAGAGCGAACCGGGCCAGGGAACCACTTTCCACATCCACCTGCCCGCCGCCTCCGCCACCACGGGTGGCAGCGCGGACGAACCCTTCCAGTCCTTCCAGTCCGTCACCGCGCGTATCCTCATCGTCGAAGACGAGGGTGCGCTGCGCGACCTTATCCGCGTGGTCCTGACTCGACTGGGCCACCAGGTCACCGAGGCCGCGTCCGGCGTGGCCGCGCTCAAGCAGTGGGATGAACACGCCGGCGCGTTCGACCTGGTCGTCTCCGATGTCGTGATGCCGTGTGGCGTGAGCGGTTGGGACCTGGCCGAACAGTTGCGGGCGCGCAGTCCGCAACTGAAAGTCATCCTCATCAGCGGCTACGATCCGCACCAAGCCGATCGGGGAGCCTCGTCCGGCCTCGGCATCCAGTTCCTCGCCAAACCCTTCACACCCCAGGCCCTGGCCCAGACCGTGCGCCAGTGCCTTGCCGCTGGGTGAGTCACCAAACGGGGTCGGCTCGGGACCTCGCTGCGACAGGACGCCTCGGGATTGGATCGGGGGGCAGGCGTCATCTGCGAGAAGGCTAGCGAAGGTCGGCCGACGGGCGAGCGGGATTTCCGTGGAGTCCGATTTTGGAGTCTTTCGCCCAGCGGTATGGGCAAAAGCGGACACCTTGCGGCGATGTCGCCGATCGGCGGGCCCGAAGCGAAGGGAATCGCTGTGAAAACGATGCTGGCATCACCGATGCTTAAGCGCCGATCCGTAAAAACAGCACCGACATACGCCAAACCCATGTGAGTACTACCCTCCGTCCCGGCTATCATGCGACTCCTTCAGCGTACTTGCGATTTCGGAGGAGATCTTTGTTTTTTTCGCCAAGTAGGCGTCATTGAGGCGTGTGAGGTGTGGGCCTGCGATTTCTAGTGATTCGTTGACGACATCGGTCTTCGACTTGCCGGTTGCCTTCATCACCTCGGCGAGGATTGACTTTACCAAGGACGTTGGCTGGAACGTGATGGTTCGACTACCTGTCACGCCACCCTTGCTCAAGTTTGCTGCTTTGCTCACAAAAATATTTTTCCGTAATAGATGTATGATGCTGGTCTGCGTATAAATTGCTGCAAATTTGTAACCTTAAATAAAGGCAACTTCAAGCAAAAAGCTGTGAACAAGCCCAGTTGACGTAACCGAAATGTACAATAGCGTCTTACGAATGTTCTACAGTAAGGGCACGCCACCAATTGCTTTCAAGCGCCTCATCGTTCCTCACCAGGCAAGACCCGCTCAAGACCGCCGCCGCCTACCATGGCCTGGGTGATGAAGGGTCTGATGTTGCCAACTCTCGTCCAGGCGGCTCGCAGGGCCTCCCAGCACAGCCTCAAGTCCATCCGCCGGCTCCGCCGCTCCCTCCGCGAAAAACTCACGAAACACGCCGCTCTATTCCACCTCAGGACCCTCTATGCCAAGTCATAGCCAAGCCAATCGGACACCGTTCCGCCTCCGGTCACCACTAATTTAGGTACGGAACCGCACACCTGTTCCAAATTTCACAAAAACGAGAGCCAAAAATACCCAAATCTAACCCTGCGGCAAGTAAGGGTATGACTGTAATTTCTACAGCATCACTAGAATCTTTACAGTCCGATTGGAACTTTGGAATCTTCAGCGAAGAACAGGCGACTGGATACCGATCCGTAGCTGTCGAAGCTTTGGATTGGTCGCCACGAAGCATGAACCCATTGGAAGTGAGCTGATCATGGCAAAGAAAGCGTTTATCCCCGATGCCGACGCATCGTTCCTCACCAGGCAAGACCCGCTCAAGACCGCCGCCGCCTACCATGGCCTGGGTGATGAGAAGATCGGCCTCGTGAGCGATGGGCTTGCCGTGGTCGGCCATCCCTGAGCCTCCATGATCAAGACCACCGCCCCCAACTGCGAAGGACCTCCAGTCGAGTCGGACTACCGCTCGTTCTTCGAGCACGCGGTGGAGGGCTTCTTCCAGACCACGCCCGAGGGGCGCACGATCGCGGCCAACCCGGCGATGGCCCAGATCTTCGGCTTCGCCTCGCCGGCGGAGTTGATGGCGCAATCCACGGATATAGCCCAGCAGCGCTACGTGAACCCGGCGGACCGGGAGGAGTTCCAACGGCGGATAGCTAAGCATGACAGTGTGGTCGGCTTCGAATGCAAGGCCTACCGCAAGGATCGTAGCCAGATATGGGTGTCCGTGTGCATGAGGACCGTCCGGGATGCGGCCGGCAACATCGTCTGCTACGAGGGGACAGCGCAGGATATCACGGAATCCGTGCGGACCCGGCAACGGCTGCTGGCCTTTGCCAAGCTGGGCCGGAAGTTGAGCGTGGTTGATGATTCCAAAAAAGCGGCCCGCATCATCGTGGACATCGCCGATGAACTGTTCGGCTGGGATTCCTGCAAGGTGGATCTCTATGACGCCCAAGCAGACCGGTGCCACTCCATCCTGACCATGGATGTCGTCAACGGCCAACGGCAAGAGTGCGCCCCGGCCTACTCGTGCACGGCACCCTCGCCCCGGCTGCGCTCTGTCCTCGAAAAGGGTCCCCAACTGGTCTCTCGTCAGGAACCCATCACCCTACCGGCCGACGGCCAGTCATTCGGCGATATGGGCCGCCCTTCAGCCTCATTGATGGAGGTGCCGTTGCGGAGTAATGGCGTCATCATAGGCGCGGTCTGCACCCAGAGTTACCGCATAAACGCCTACACGAAACAGGACCTCGTAGTGTTGCAGGACCTGGCCGACCACTGCGTCGAGTCGCTGGGACGCATCCAGCGCCGGATGGAATCGGACCGGAACAACGAGTTGTTGAACCAGCGCGAGGAGCAATTACAGAACCTCTTAGCGGCGTTGCTCGCCAGCGAGCATGCGCTGATCCGGGCGCAGGCGGTCGCCCAGATCGGCAATTGGCAGCTCGATCTCCAGCGCAACGTCCTGACTTGGTCCACCGAGGTGTATCGCATCTTTGGCCTCCCGGAGGACACACCACTCACCTACGGGTCCTTCCTGGCGTGCGTCCATCCAGAGGACCGCGACATGGTCGACCGCGCCCGGCAGGCGGCGATCCAGGGCGTACCCTACGACTTTGAGCATCGGATCATCGCCGGCAAAGCCGTGAAATGGGTGCGCGAAATGGCGCAGGGGGAGTTCGCCGCCTCGGGCGCGCTGCTGAATTGCATCGGAACCATACAGGACATCACCGAGCGGCGGAAACTGGAGGAACAGTTGCGCCAGTCGCAGAAGATGGAGGCCATCGGCACGCTGGCCGGCGGCGTGGCGCATGACTTCAACAACCTGCTCACCGTCATCCAAGGGCACGCCACCCTGATCGATGAAACGCCCGTGATGACGCCGGACATGCGTGATTCGGTCACCGAGATCAACGCGGCAGCGGAGCGCGCGGCAACGCTGACGCGCCAGTTGCTCACCTTCAGCCGCCAGCAGCCGGTCAGCATGGCGAACCATGATCTCAACGCCCTCATCACTGGCCTGGACCGGATGGTGCGCCGTATCGTCGGCGAGCAGGTTTGCTTGGAGCTGCGGCTGGCCCAGCACCCCGTCGGTGTCCGGGCGGATTCCGGGATGCTGGATCAGGCCGTGCTGAACCTCATCGTCAATGCGCGTGACGCCATGCCCGACGGCGGCAGGATCACCATCGCGACTGCCGAACTTGAACTCGATGCGGTGACAGCGGCCCTGGATCCGGCGGCCCGGCCGGGGCGGTATGCCCTCCTCACCGTGAGTGACACGGGGACGGGCATCCCGCCCGAGGTGCTGCCGCACATCTTCGACCCGTTCTTCACAACCAAGGGCGCGGGGCGCGGCACGGGCCTGGGCCTCGCCACGGTCTTCGGCATCGTGCAGCAACACGAAGGCTGGATCACGGTGGACAGCACCCCGGGTCGCGGCACGACTTTCCGCCTGCACCTGCCTTGGCATGAGGTGGCTGGGGGAGTGAAGCCGGCCGCGCCGCGCGTGGACCGCATCCACGGCGGCGGAGAAACGATCCTGCTGGTCGAGGATGACGACGCGGTCCGCGAGTTTGAGACCAAGGTGCTGGAGCGGTCCGGTTACCGGGTGCTGACCGCCGCCAGCGGCGTCGCCGCCCTGGCTGTCTGGGCCGCACACCGGGAAAGGATCCAGCTCCTGCTCACGGACATGGCCTTGCCGGAGGGCATCCAAGGCAGGGAACTGGGCGAGAGCCTGCTGGCCGAGCGCCCCGGGCTGCCCGTCATCTACGCCAGCGGTTACGCTGCCGAACACGCGGCCCCGGGCCTGACACTGGTGGAGGGCCAGAACTTCATGAGCAAGCCGTTCAGTATCCTCAAGCTGGCGGCCATGGTCCGCCGCCGGCTGGATGAGGTGCCTGCTTGAAGCCGAGATCGCTCGACCGGACTGGGAGATGAGCCAGCCGGAGCAAGGGCTAGCCGCCGGCCTGCTGCGTCACACCAGCCCTTCGAGGATCAGTGGGAGCCGCTCCAAACTGCGCCCGAGCGCGGCCTGGGCGACGGCCTTCCTCGCCGCGTCGCCGTTGGGAAACAGGATGTCCCAGCCGCTGGCGTTGAGCCACATCTCAGCGGTGACTTCCGCCGAGTTGCCGCTCTGGCCGATCTTCGCGTGCCGCACCATCAGGTCGGCGATCTGCACCGCCGCCACGATGGGCGCGTTGCGGCTGGCCTGCTCCGGTGCGTGGTGGAACTGCACCGACTCGATTATCACCTCGGGGAGGTTATGGTGCTGGAGGTAGATCGCGCCCAGCTCGGGATGGCTGAGGCCGAGGACTTCGGTCTCCACGGCGAGCAAGTCCGGCGCGCCCACGCCCACGCCCACGCCCACGCGGCGTTGGATCTCCACGAAGTGCGCCGGGAAACTCGCGGCCATGGCCAGTTTGCCCACGTCGTGCAACAAGCCGGCCACGTAAGCGGCCTCGTCATCGGGGCAATGGGCGGCGCTGGTGACCTCGCGCGTGAGGATGGCCACGCCGATGCAGTGGCGCCAGAACTCGCGCCACGCGAAGGGGGTCCGGCCCGTGAGCTTCTGAAAATCCTCGATGACCGGCGTGAGCATCGCCAACTGACGGATTTGGCGCACCCCGAGATAGAAGACCGCCTCCTCGATGCTGTTGACCGGGGAACTGAGGCTGTAATAAGAGGAGTTGACCACCCGCAGCAACCGCACGGTGAGGCTGGGGTCGCGGCGGATGACCTCGGATATCTGTTCCGTGTAGCGCTCGTCGGCGTCGAGCATCTCCCGGAGCGCGCTGTCCACACTGCGCAGCGAAGGCAGACGCGGGCAGTCCTGCACGCGCACCTCGATTTCAGCGCGGGTCCAGACTCCTTTGCGGACCGGGCGGGTGAAAAACTCAGTCAGCATTGATTTTCGGTTTATCGGCTGCCGCTGAAGAAAAGTTTAGCGCTAAGATAAAAATCTTTTTTCCACTCAAGTCGCGCGCCGGCCCGCCGATGAAGGAAAGTGATCGAGAATGTGCAGAAGGGGGTGGACGCTCAAGTGACTGAGGGCTTTAAGACGATGCCGAACCTCTACGCGCAGCGCGGGTCGGCGGGCACTGCCATAGGCAACGTTGAGTCGCAGGTGGCCGGATCCGTCGGCTACATCGGCCGCTTTGCCGGCGTGGTCCACCTCTACTCCCCCCAAACCTTCGCCCGCCGGATGACAAGTGCGATGCTCAATTTAGCCGACCACGCAATCGAGGCCAACGAGAGGGCCAACGAAAGGGTCAACGACGTCATCGGTGGACTGAGCAACAGGGTCGTGGGCCACATCAAATCCCAGATCTCCGACCGTGGGATGCCCTGCGTGCCGACCCTCCATCGTGCTCGATAGCCACTTCACCGTTGAGCCGTTCAGCACCACGGAAGAGAGCGGCTTCAGTTTCCACTCCCGCCCCGATCGGTGGGTGGTGCAACTCTTCCTCAAGCCGGTGAACGGCTCGGCGTAACCCTTCTATTCCGGGCAGCCAGCATGAAACCCAAAATCCTCACGGTGGACGACAGCAGCACGATCCGCCTCATCGTCGCCAAGGCGTTCCAAACCTTCGACTGCGACATCTTCGAGGCCGTCAACGGTGTCGAGGGCCTCGCCGTCGCCGCGCGCGAACTCCCCGACATCATCCTCCTCGACTTCGTCATGCCCATCATGGACGGCGCGGAGATGCTCTCGAAGCTCAAGTCCAACCCGGCGCTGAAGAGCATCCCCGTGGTCATGCTCACCGCCGAGGCAGGGCGGGAAGACGTCCTGCGCATCGCCAAGCTAGGCGTGCGCGATTACATACTGAAGCCGTTCAAGGAGGAGATCGTCGTCCAGCGCGTCAGTAGCATCATCGACCTCAAGTCCAAGGGCAACAAACCCTTAAAGGTCAAGCGCTTCGACGAATCCGTCACCATCCTTGTGGTGGACGACAAACCCGCCATCGTCGAGCAGATCCGCGCCGGCCTGGCGGACACGCAGTGGAGCGTGCATGGCTGTGGCCAAAGTAGCGAGGCCGTGGACCATTGCAGCCAGAACGCGCCGGATGTCATTTTCGTGAGCCTGTCGCTGCCGGACAATGAGGCCTTCACGCTCTTCCAGGGGTTCGGCGCCAGCGCCAAGACCAAGAGCGTCCCGGTCTTCGCCCTCTGCGTGAAAACCGCCGTGGAGGACCAGGCTCGCGCGCAACAGGCCGGCTTCACCGGCATCATGACCAAGCCGCTGGAGTTCGACGACATCAAGGGCAAGGTCGCCCGTGCCCTCCATCTCGACACGTCCTACAAATACTTCGAGCAACGCAGCGGCGTGCTGGTGCTCAAGCTGCCCGCGCAGTTCACCCCCACCGTCGCGAATGAAATCATCGTCCACCTCCGCACCAAGGTGTCCGAGGCCGTGGACGCCGGGCTTGACAAGATGGTCGTGGACCTGAGCCTGCTGCGGGGTACCGATATGAATCTCGTCAAACTGGGCCTCAGCGCCATCCAGCTCTGCCAGGAACTCTCGCTCAAGCATCGGCTCATCGGCTCCGATGTGATGTCCCAGAATTGCAAGAACTACGAGGAGACCAAGGACTGGCAGTTCGTCAGCACCTTCGAGGATGCTTTGTCGGCGCTGAATGAAACTCCCGTGCTCGCCAATGTGGCTGCGTGACGGGCTGACTGCCCGCGCGGTGTCTGTGAAACGGAACCCGGTTCGCCGGTCAGGAATCATGCGTCAACTTGCCTTAATGATGGTCGGACTCGGCCTGGTGTCGGCCCATACCGGGGACGCGAGCGACTATCTGGCTGCCGTCGGCCCCGCGCCACTGCGCTTTCAGAAGCCTGCGCTGGTCGCCGGCGTCGCTCTGCCCCCGCTGCTGATGCACGAGCCAGTCACCCCGCACCCGGAAGTCGTGCTGACGAACCCTCCCCCCGTCGCCGCGAATCCACCGCCTGCGGCTGAAGCGCCCGTGTCCGCACCTGGACTCCCGCCGGTGCCAGTTGCCACCCCGACCAACGCTGTGGACGTCGTTGTCCCGCTGCCCGCCACGTCGGACCCCAACGCATCGCCCATCTTATCGCCGCAGATGCTGCTGCACTTCTTCAACCGGTGGAGCGGAACCAAGAGTGGCTTGCCCCCGGTTGAGTTCACCCCGCCGCATCCGTTCGCGCCGCCGTCCAGCACGGCCACCTACCTCTCGCCGCCCAAGACTCCGTGATGCTCGCTCACCGAAACCTCCCGGTCGGATGCGCCGCCCTCGTGGGGCTCGTTTCGCTGCTGCTGCTTCCGCTCGCCGCCGGAGCCGCCGCCGGAGCCGCCGCCGTTTCGCCGCCGGCAACCAGCCCACTCCCCCCTCCCATCGCGCTGGCCACGAAAAGTGTCCCACTCCTGGTGCGCCCGGAGCCGGCCACCGAAGTCTTGCGCGCCGCCGCCACGAACAGCACGGACCCGTCGCCGTTTCAAGCCCGGCTCACCGAGGCGGCGAAGGCGAAGCTGGAATTGGACCCGAGGGGGGCCGAGAAGATTTTCGTCGCCCTGCTGGCGACGAACGCACCCGCCGCGATCCACCGCAGCGCGATGCTGGAGCTGGCACTGCTCGCCGAGGAGGCGCGTCAGTTCGCGAAGGCACAACAGATTCTCGCACAGTTCCTCAGGCGGTTCCCCGACGACCCCGCCGGTCCGGAAGTGCTGATGCGGCAAGGTCTGGCCTACCGCGAGTTGGGCGCAAACGTCATGGCGCTCTCGAAGTTTTACGCGGTGATGTCCACGGCACTGAGCCTCAAGATCGAAGACTTGAAGCACTATCAGCGCGTCGTCCTGCGGGCGCAGACGGAAATCGCGGAAACCTACTTCCTGCAGGGCAAGCTCGAGGAGGCAGCCGACTTTTTCAAGCGCCTGCTCCAGCTCGAAGACCCCGACCTGAACAAGCAGCACGTCCGCTTCAAGCTCATCCACGCGCTTTCAAATCTCTCGCGTCACACGGATGTCGCCACACAGGCGCGGACGTTTATCGAGCGCCATCCGCAGGCAGGCGAGATCCCGGAAGTCCGCTTTCTGCTCGCCGCCGCGCTCAAGAAGCTGGGCCGGACCCGCGAGGCGATGCAGGAAGTCATGACCTTGCTCGAATCGCAGCAGGGCAGGGCCGCCAGCCAGCCGGAGAACTGGATCTATTGGCAGCAACGCACCGGCAACGACATCGCCAACCAGCTCTACAAGGAAGGCGACCACCTCAACGCCCTGCAGATCTACCAGAACCTCGCCGGCCTGAGCGAAGCCCCCGAGTGGCAGCTGCCCGTGCTGTATCAGATCGGCCTGGTTTATGAGCGGTTGCTCCAGCCGCAACTGGCCGCCGAGGCCTACGGCAAGATCACCTCGCGAGCGAAGGACTTCGGCACCAACACGCCCGCGCCCAGCCTCGTCGCCGTGATGGAGATGGCCCGCTGGCGCAAAGATCACCTAGAGTGGCAGAACAAGGCCGAACTGGAGCGCCTCCAACTCAAGTTCCCGCCAGTTCTGATCCGTTCGACCAACTCGGACAGCTCGGACAGCTCGGACAGCTCGAATAGTTCGAATAGTTCGAATAGTTCGACCAACTCGCCATGACGACCCACTTGACCGATGAAATCGTCCGCGACTTGCGCGACCACCAAACGCTGTGTCACGAAGTGCTCGCCCTGACCGAGCGGGAATGCCAGTCGCTGCGCTGCCCGGACGGGAGCATCGCTTTCGACGTGCTACAGGCCAAGCGTGGGCTGCTGCTGCGCCTCAATGAGTGGGTGCCCAAAGTTCGCCGCCACCGGCTCCTCTGGCAGGGGCTGACCCCTGCCGAACGCGCGGAAGCCAGCGAGGTGACCGCGCTGCTCCGGCAGAACCAGGAACTCATCATGCGCATCATCGTCCTCGACCGAGAGAACGAGCAGGCGCTGCTTCGCAAGGGCCTCGTCCCGCCGCGCCACCTCCCACCCGTCAACCGCCAGCGCCCGCACTTTGTGGCGGACCTGTATCGGCAGCAGAGCTTGGGGGGCCAGAGTCAGTTGCAGGCTGTGGTCGCGCCAGCCGATCACTGACCACTCTTCACGCTTCACTTTTAACTCTTCACGGCTTCCGCCCTCCCGCGCTAGGCTGATATTTGGATGCCCATCGAGAAGATCATCGTCCTCGAGGACGACATCATCGTCCGCAAGAACCTCGAACAGCAGTTGCGCCAGCGCCGCTACGACGTGGCGGCAGTGGGCACCATCGCGGCCGCCCAAGAGTTGATGGGCAAGGACAACTTCGACCTGATCTTCGTGGACGTGCGCCTCCCCGATGGCGAGGGCACGGACCTCTTGCGGCAGTTGCAGACGCGTCCGCAGAAGCCGCTGGTGGTCATCGTCACGGGCTTCGGCTCCGTCGAGTCCGCCGTGAACTGCATGCGGGACGGCGCGTTCGACTACCTCATCAAGCCGTTCTCCTCCGACCAGATCGAGGTCACGCTCAAGAAGGCCCAGGAGTTCACCCAGTTGCTCAAGGTCAACCGCTTCCTCAACCACGAGGTGGACGCCGAGAGCGGCTACGAGCTGCTGGGCCACAGCCCGGCGATGGACCAGCTGCGCGCGCTCATCCGCAAAGTCGCGCGCACGCAAGCCACCGTGCTCATCCAGGGCGAGAGCGGCACCGGCAAGGAACTGGTGGCCCGGGCCCTCTACCGCGAAAGCCCGCGCGCCGGCGCGCCGTTCATCAAGGTCAACTGCGCCGCCATCCCGGAGAGCCTCATCGAGTCCGAGTTCTTCGGCCATGAGAAGGGCGCGTTCACCGGCGCTCTGAACAAGCGCGAGGGCCGCTTCGAGCTGGCCCATGGCGGCACCATCCTGCTCGACGAGGTCAGCGAGATCTCGCCGCAGGTGCAGGCCAAGCTCCTGCGCGTGTTGCAGGAGCGCGAGTTGGAGCGCACCGGCGGCAATCGCACCATCAAGGTGGACGTGCGCGTGCTCGCCACCACGAACCGTCACCTCGAACAGAGCATCGAGCGCAAGGAGTTCCGGCAGGACCTCTACTTCCGCCTCAACGTCGTGCCCATCTTCGTCCCGCCGCTGCGCGAGCACCGCGAGGACATCCCGCATCTGGTCGCGCAGTTCATGCAGTGCTTCACCCGCAAGCACGGTGTCCGCGTCGCCGGCATCTCCCCGGCGTGTATGGCCGCCGTGCAGGCGCACCACTGGCCCGGCAACGTGCGCGAGCTGAAAAACGTCATCGAGCGCGCCGTGATCCTCTGCGGCGACGGCGAGGACCTGCAGACCGACCACCTCGGTTTCGCCACGTCGTCCCACGCGCCTGCGCCATCCCCCGCTGTCGGCAGCACCACGGCTCCTGCCTCCTCCGCCATGGACGAAGGCCTGTCCCTCCCCGAACTGGAGAAGCGCCAGATCCTGCTGGTCCTGGAGCGTTGCAATGGCAACCGCACCCACGCCGCCAAGAAGCTCGGCATCAGCATCCGCACCCTCCGCAACAAGCTCCACGAATACGGCGTCGCCGGCAAAGCCGACACCAGCCCTGCTGAGGAGTAGGTGCTGTCGCCCGCCGACAGGAGTTTGCGGGTCCCCCTTTTGCGTGCATAAGCACCGTCCGTGAAGTTGGACCATCCCCTTTTGCACTGCTCAGGTAGTTCTATCCTTCTCAGCCGGAACGATGCACTTGGAGCGCGGCCTTCTGGCCGCAGAAAGGGGGGGCGCAACGGGGTTCGTGGCGGGCCAGCCGGCCGTTCGGACGCACCAAACGGTGTGGGCGACCGCCGCCGCCGTGCAACGGCGGGAGCGGGTTGCGGGCGTGCGTTTCTGCGGCCTGAAGGCCGCGCTCCGGTCGCCTCAACTGCATGGTTCCGGCTGAGAAACACAGACTCGGCCCTGATCAAGGCGAGGCCCGCCGCGCCATCGCCCGCGAAGGGGGCGTCATCTCCCTCTCCCGCCCTGGCGAAGCGCCGGAACCCGGAGTGGACCCGGCTCCGACGGAGGGGCCGGAAGGTAATCGTGGGACAACGACGGCCAGGACTCCTACCCGGAAGCGGGCTCCTCCCTTCCCGGCGTTCCTTGCCTAGCCGCCATTCCACGCTGGCAACAATTGCCGCTTCTCCGCCGGGACCCAGCGCAAAGGCCCGGTTTTAGGCAGTTTTTCTCTGCTGGCATATCGGCTGCTAGACACTCGTCGACGCTGTGAGCCATGATCGACGCCCTGTTCAACCAAACCAATTATCAGGCGACCAAGAAGTTGCTGGACGCCACCGCCCTCCGGCATGAGGCGATTGCCAGCAACCTCGCCAACTTGGAAACGCCCGGCTACCGGCGCGTGGACGTGGCCCCGTCGTTCAGCTCAGAGCTGCAGCAAGCGCTCAAGTCCGGCTCGGCGGACCAGGTCGCCAGCCTCCGACCCGCGCTCGCCTTGGACCCCGACGCCATCGCCTCGAACCGCGATGGCAACACCGTGCAACTCGAGACCGAGATGATGCATCTCAATCAAAACACGCTTGCGCACACGATGGAAGCGCAGCTTCTCACCGCCATGCTCATGCGCATGCGGTTGGCCATCACCGGGCGTCCTGCCTGATTCTCACCATGATCAACCTCCTCTCCGGCATCCACAGCACCGCCTCCGCGCTCAACGCCGAGCGCATCCGCATGGAGGTCATTTCCCAGAACATCGCCAACGCCAACACCACGCGCGGCGTGGACGGCAAGCCCTACGCCCGCGAGCAGGTCATCTTCGAGACCGAGTTGAGCAAACACCAGTCGGCGGGCGCGCTCGGCGCGGCGGCGCAGGGCGTGCATGTCTCGCGCATCGAAAAGGACGCCCGTCCGCCTCGGCTCGTCTTCAACCCCGGCCATCCCGAGGCCAACTCCGAGGGCATGGTGGCGATGCCGAACATCAACATCCACGAGGAGATGGCCGATATGATCGTCGCGTCGCGCGCGTTCGAGGCGAACCTCGCCGTGGTGAAGAACGCCCGCATGATGGCGCTGCAAAGCCTCTCCATCGGCAAACGCTGAGTCGCCCCCGAGCCGACCCTCCGCTGACGCGTCCCCATGGAAGCCCTCTCCGCCCTCCGCCTCATGCCCAGCCCCGAGCTGCGCCAGATGGGCTTGTCCAAGGCGGCGCAGGACGCACTCGCGAAGGCCATCCCTGCGGGCGAACTGCAGACGCTCAACCCCGGCCCCCTGTCGCCGGCGGTCGGCAACATCTCCAGCGGCGGCGGCTCGTTCGAGAACACGCTCGGCCACTTCGTGTCGAAGGTCGGCGGCGGCCAGGCAGTGGGGAGCGAAGCGGTGGGCTTGCTCGGCGGCCAGGATGGTTCCCTGCACCAAGCGATGATCGCGATGGAGGAGGCGAGCCTTTCCTTCCAGCTCATGGTCGAGGTGCGGAACAA
>CAIWVP010000130.1 GCA_903916195.1 uncultured Verrucomicrobiota bacterium
ATGGTAGGGACGGGCTGCTGCCCGTCCGTGGATTCTTCCCGCGTCGTCGGGAGATCCGCCTTCAGGCACCTAGACCGCAGACCCTGCCGGGCTGCGCTCCATCCGCCAACCTGTCCGCCACTTCTGATCACACCCGGGTCGAGGCCCTGGGAAGGCCTGGCCCGAGATCGGAGGCATGGAATCCGAGCGCGGGACCGTAGAGCGCCGCGAGGGCAAGCCCTGGTCCGGACGTGCTTCGGCGCTCTTCCTCCGGTGATGGCGACCCAGGTCCAAGGCGCTTCGCGGACCGACCACGAGAGCGAGTCCGAAACCGATTGCCGGCCCGGCCATGAGCCAACTGGACCAGACCAGGCCCTGGAGCGGATGCGACATGTTTCCTAGCGATGGGCTGCCAGTATGCGGACCGAAGCGGGCCGTCTCCTTGAGCGCGTCGTCCCAGATCGCCTCCTCGGTGGTGTCGGCGTCCCGGCCGCTGCGAATTTGGACAGCCGGACCCTCCTGTCGTCACCGGAGAGCGGTGGCCGTGCCGTGTCGTGTTGGATGGCGGCCCCGCGCTTGCCTTCGACCGGTTGATGGCCATCGTCGGGGGTCCTCATGATATGCCGCTTCTCGCTGCTTTGGATGCTGGTCCTTTCGGCCTTGGCGGATTTCCCCGTGTCGGGCGCGTCGGAGCCGCCGGCGATGCGACGCGAGTTCCGTGGCGTGTGGATCGCGTCGGTCGGCAACATCGATTGGCCCAGCAAGCCCGGGTTGCCCGTGGCGCAGCAGCAGGCCGAACTGCGTGGACTCCTCGATGACGCGCGGAAGCTGAACCTCAACGTGGTCATCCTCCAGGTCCGGCCGGGGTGCGACGCGCTGTATGCGTCCCGCTTCGAGCCATGGAGCGAGTATCTCTCCGGCCGCATGGGACAGGCACCTTCGCCGAAATGGGACCCGCTCAAGTTCGCTTGCGACGAGGCCCATGCGCGGGGACTGGAGCTGCATGCCTGGGTGAATCCCTTCCGCGCCCGTTATAACGAGGCACGGTCGCCGATCTCGGCCGACCATGTGAGCCGGACGCATCCGGGATGGGTGGTGAACTACGGCAGCTATCTATGGCTCGATCCGGGCCTGCCGGAGGCGCGTGCCTGGTCGCTCCGGGTGATCACCGACATCGTGCGCCGATATGATGTCGATGGCCTGCACATCGACGATTACTTCTATCCTTATCCGGAGAAGGACGGCGCGGTGCTCATGCCCTTCCCTGACGATGCCAGCTACGCCCGGTATCGGCGGGAAGGCGGCCGCCTGGAGCGGGACGATTGGCGGCGCGGGAACGTGGACGGGTTCATCGAGACGCTGGACGCGGCGGTGCACGCAGAGAAGCCGTGGGTAAAGTTCGGTATCAGCCCGTTCGGTATCTGGCGGCCCGGATCGCCTGCGGGGATCAAGGGGCTCGACGCCTACGGTCTGCTCTACGCCGACGCGCGACGGTGGCTGCGCGAGGGCTGGTGCGATTACGTCTCGCCGCAGCTCTACTGGGCGCTCGGCAAGCGCGAGCAGAGCTTCCCGGGGCTGCTGCGCTGGTGGGCCGAGCAGAACTCCAAGGGCCGGATCCTCGCGCCGGGCGTCGCCAGCGCGAGCGTGGGCAAGGATCGTCCGGCCCTCGACATCGTCAACCAGCTCGGCCTGACCCGCACCGATGGCGGCGCGCACGGCATCGTCTTCTGGAACGCCACCAGCCTGCGGAAGGACCTCGGCGGCGTCGCGAGCGGCTTGGCGCGGGAGATGTTTGCCCAACCGGCCTTGGTGCCGGCCACGCCGTGGCTCGGGAACACGCCCCCGCCGATGCCCGGTCTCCGAGCTTTGCTCAAGGCGAAGAACTCGCTGCTATCTCTTACCTGGAAAGAACGGGTGAAAGGGTCCGCACGGTCGTTCGTGCTCCAGGTCCGGACCGGCGGACAATGGCAGCAGGAGATCGTCGCAGGCGGGACCGGCTACCGGGAATTCGACGGACGTCGCGGCGGGCGCGTGCCGGACGAGGTGCGGGTCGTCCCCATCGGCCGCACAGGCCTGGCGGGTGAGTCCGCGCGGTGGCTGAAACCGGGCCCGAAGTGAAGGCGGCGCAGATTTTACAGCCCTGCCGCGGCTTGGGACTTGCGGCCTCGCATCGCCGCCGTTAAAGGAAACAGCGTTTTCCGCGCAACAAGTCCTCAGACGCTACCACTATGGCCAACGCCTATCATGCCTCCATCGAAGGCGCCCAGCACGGCGCCAAATCTCTCGCGCAGTTCCTCGACTACGCCAAGGCGTCGGGTGCCAGCGGCGCGCAGCCGAGCAACTACATGCTGAACGGCCCGAAAGGGTTCAAGTCGGTGAAGGAGATCAAGGAGACGTTCGGGGCCCGGGGCATGTCGCTGGACGGCATCAGCGCGCATTGCCCGTTCTGGGTCCACACCAGCGCCTGGACCGGCACCAAATCCGGCAATCCTTTCATCGCGCCCGATGTCGCCAAGAAATCTCCCCAGGAGATCGAGAAGTGGCACGAGACGTATCTGCTCAAGCTGATGGACCTCGCGGCCGAGCTCGGCGTGAAGGTGATCCCGATGTTCTGGGGCGTCGCGTTCGGCTGGGAACTCGCGACCGGATATCCTTGGGGCTTCTGGTCCGGAGGCGGCTTCGATCTCATCAAAGAAGGCCAGGAACGCTTCGTGAAGAAGACGGCCAAACTCCGCGCGCACGCCAACAAGCTCGGCATCTATCTCGCCCATGAGATCCATCCCGGCACCGCCGCGATGTGCGCCGATGATTTCAACATGCTGGTGAGCATCTGCGACGGCGACAAATGCCTCGCGGTGAACGCCGACCCGTCCCACTGCTGGGAAGGCGAGACGTGGGAACAGCGCTTCCTCAAGGTCGGCGGCCGCATCTACGCGGCGCACGTGAAGAACTTCACCATCCGCTCCGGCTTCCCGCTCCGCGCGATGCAGCCGGCGTGGGGCAAGCGCGCGATGCAGTTCACCGACCTGCCGACCGGCGACCTCAACATGAGCCGCTACGTCGAGCTGCTCCTGCACGTCGGCTACCAGGACCGCTACACCAAGTTGATGGGCACCACGACCGCGCCGCTCGTCGTCGAGGCCGAATCCGCCCACAAGGACCTCGATTACTGCAGCGCCAACGGCGTCGCCTACACCCGCGACCACCTCTGCTTCCCGCAGGCCGGCGGGAGCTTCGAGGACGGCATGGGCGCGTAGGCCTTCGTCCCCCCACGGATCTGCCACGACGGGCGCCGGCCGACCGGCGCCCGTCTTCGTTTCCAGGCACCGAGAACCGTCCGCCCGATCTTGCCGATGGCTCCTCACCCCGCATCGATCGCGACGCTTTCCGACGGGCTCCTGCTCGACGCGCGGCGCGCGGTCTGGCTGCCGGGTCCGCGGACCTTGGCCGTCGCCGACACGCATCTCGGCTACGCTTGGGCGCAGCGGACCCGGGGCGCGCTCCTGCCCGTCTCCGCGCTGGACGACACGACGGAACGGCTCGTCGCCCTCCAACGGGACCACCGACCCGACCGGATCGTCGTGCTGGGCGACGTCGTACACCGAGCGGTCGCCTTGCCTGCGCTGGAGGCTTCGCTCCGGGATCTTTGCGCGCGCCTCTCGCCGGCGAGCGAGCTGGTCTTCTGCCTCGGCAACCACGACCACAAGCTGGACCGACTCGTCGCCGGTTGGGGACTGCCGGTCGTTTGCCGGCGGCAACTGCGGCTCGGCGGACATCTCCTGCTCCACGGCGACATCGCGCCCGAGGCCGCGGACGATGGCGAAGGGTTCCGGCTCCAGGCCGCGAACGCGCCGAGTGCGATCATCGGCCACGAACATCCGGCCATCACCCTGGGCGACGGCGTGGCGAGCTCCGCGAAGTGCCCGGCGTTCCTGGTC
>CAIWVP010000131.1 GCA_903916195.1 uncultured Verrucomicrobiota bacterium
CGACCGACCGGCCTACGCAGGGACGCCGGCCTTGGTCTTGGCGGACATCTGTTCGGCGCTGGGCAACCGGATATCCCACGCCAGCTTCACCACGGCCATCGCCCGGATCATCATGAAGACGACGTCGCATTGCCACCAGCGGAGGCCGTGGCGGGCGGAGGTCGGGAACGCGTGGTGGTTGTTGTGCCAGCCTTCGCCGAAGGTCAGGAGCGCGCAGACCAGGTTGTTCCGGCTGTGGTCCGCGGTGTCGTACGGCGTCGAGCCGAACAGATGGCAGATGGAGTTGATGCTCCAAGTCGAATGGTGGACGAGGAACAACCGCACAAGACCGCCCCATAGCACAGCGGTCAGGAAGGCGTGCCCGCTTCCGGTGATGGCGAAGGCGATCGCACCGGGCAAGACGAGGCCGAGGAAGATCCAGAGAAAGTAAAAGCGGTTCAACGCCATGAGCTGGCGGTCGCGGATCATGTCGGGCACGAGCCGCACGTAGTTCTCGGGCTCGTGGGAGAACATCCAGCCGACATGCGAGTGCCAGAGGCCCCGGACCGATTCCCAGAGCCCATGTCCATCGTGATGGGGCGAGTGCGGGTCGCCGGCCTCATCGCTGCACTTGTGGTGCCTGCGGTGGCAGGCGGCCCAGAAGAACACCGGGCCTTGGGCCGCCATGCTGCCCGCGATGCACAGCGCGACACGCACCGCCGGGACGCATTTGAAGCTCCGATGGGTGAAGAGCCGGTGGTACCCGAGGGTGATGCCGAGCATCGTCACCGCGTACATCCCACCGCAGAGCATCAGGTCCAGAAGCGTGATGCCTCGGCCCCAGAACAGCACGATCGCCCCGGCGAACGCGACCAGCGGGGTGATGACCGTGACCAATGCGACCGCACGTTCGAAACGTTGGTTGGGCTGGGCGGGTGCCTGCGATGAAGATGCTTTGATGCGATTGGCTCAAGGAACACAAATCAGATGCGACCCATGGCACAGACAACTTTGCCCGAGTTCTCCCGGGTGCAAGGCAAGGTCCCGTGTTTTCACGCGCGTTCCCGGCCGGCTACCTGAAAGGGGTCGATTCTTTCTGGATTCCGAACAGCCCCATAGGAGCGGCGCATCCCCAAATCCGCAAGGCCAACTTCCCTGCCGGTCCTCGCCAGGACGATTCTTAACTTTCCGGTCACAGAACACCCCCGATGACCGCCACACACCGGACCGGGATCCTTGGCCGAAGACACCGGATAGGACGATACGTTCCACCGTGGATCGGCCAAGGGACGGTTTCGCGTCGGAATCTGGTCCGTTCAGCGTCCTTTGCCCAGGCCGCGTCGGAGGCTAGCTTGACGGCCCGATGACTCCGCTCCCGCTGCACGAAGTCCACGCCGCCCTCGACGCCCGGTTCACCGAGGTGAACGGGCAAGAAGCGGTCGCCGACCACGGCGATTGGCTGGCCGAGCACACCGCGTTGGGCACCACGGTCGGCATCATCGACCTCAGCTTCCGCGGGCGCATCTGCCTCACCGGCGCCGACCGCGTGCGCTCCCTGAACGGCCAGGTGACCAATGACGTCAAGGCCCTCGCCACAGGCCGCGGATGCCACGCGGCGTTCTGCAGCC
>CAIWVP010000132.1 GCA_903916195.1 uncultured Verrucomicrobiota bacterium
CGGCCAGACGCTCGTGCTGCTCGCGGCGGGGGGAACCCAGGTCCCCGACCATGGTCGTGCGGTCCTCCGGGTCGTGGCAGAGCACGAGCGAATCCGGCCGCGGCGCACGCGACGGCTCGGCGGCGCGGAAGGTGAACGGGCAGAACACGACCGGGTACTCCAGGCCTTTGCTGCGGTGGATGGTCACGAGCTGCACCGCGTTGTCGTCGCGTTCGAGGCGCAGCAACTCCTCGTCGCCGGCCTCGTCGGCATGGGCGCGACGATGCGCGAGATGTTGGAGGAGGCCGTCCACTCCGAGGCGGCGCCCGGTCGCGGCCGCGTGGAGCAGTTCGGCAAGATGCAGCAGATCGGTGAGGCGGCGTTCGCCGTCGGGCGTGGCGAGCCAGCGTCGTCGCACGTGGCGGTCCTGCAGGAGGCCGCGGAACATCGGCAAGAACCCGTCGATGTTCCAGGCCGCGAGCCAGCCGTGGAACGCCCCGATCCAGCCGGCCCACGCGGTCTCGTCCTGGCCGAGCGCCTCGATCGCCGGCGCGTCGAGGCCGAGGATGTCGGTCGACAACGCGGCGCGCAGGCGGCGCTCGGACGAGGGCGCGGCGATGGCCGCGAGCAAGGTCGCGAGCTGGGCCGCCTCGTCGCCGGCGAAGACGCCCTGTTGGGTCTGCTGCACCGTGGGCACGCCGCGCCGGCGCAGGGCTTCCGCGACCCGCTCGGCCTGATGATGGCTCTCGACCAGGACCGCGATGTCGGCCGGCCGGAGAGATCGGTCGTCGAGCCGGGTGTCCGCTTCCGCCGACAGCAGCCGCACGATCTCGGTCGCCGTCATATCGGCGAGCATGGGTTCCGCCTTCGTCTTCGGCACCGGCTCTTCCTCCGCCCAGAACCACAGCTGCAACGGCGCCGTCCGCTCGCCGCGCTCGGTGATCGGCCGCGCATCCGCATGGTCCGACGCCGCGACCGGATGGAACCCGATCTCGCGCACCACGAAAGGACAAGGGTGCCGGCCGAAGATGCCGTTCACCGCCCCGACCAGGCCGCTCTCGGAGCGCCAGTTCGTCCCCAGCGTGTGCGGGTGGAGCGCCGCTCCGGCCGCGGCGATGTAGGTGAAGATGTCCGCGCCGCGGAACCCGTAGATCGCCTGCTTCGGATCTCCGATGAGGAACATCCGCTGCTCCGGTCCGCCGAAGAGCCGGTGGAAGATCCGCCACTGGACGGGATCGGTGTCCTGGAACTCGTCGATGAGCGCCGCCGCGTACTGGCCGTCGACCGCCGCGGCGAGCGCGTCGCCACCGGGACCGCGCAGCGTGTCGTCGAGCCGCGTCAACAGGTCGTCGAACGACTGGATCTTGCGGTCGCGCTTCCGGCGCGGCAGCTCGTCCTCGGCCCAGGCGTGGAACGAGAGCAGCCACGCGCCGCGCAGACGTCGCTGGATCTCCAGCAGCTCTCCGCACAGGCCGAAGAACGGATGCGAGGGCGGCTGATGCGGGTCCTTCTTCCGCACCTTGCTGGTGTGCTCGGCGAGCTGCGTCCCGGTGAATCCGGC
>CAIWVP010000133.1 GCA_903916195.1 uncultured Verrucomicrobiota bacterium
CCAAAGCGGCAGAGGACTGCCGCAGTCCAAGACCTCGCGGTATCTGTGCGTTGCCGGCGAAATCGCGGAGCGTCGTGGAGTGCCGGCGCCGACGCATTGATACGCACCCGTATCAAATCGTTTGCCAGTGCGGGTCCCCTCCGCCATGTTCATCGGCGTCCGCCGGATCTCTTTTCGCCGCATGAAACGTCTCCTTGTCTCGGCTGCTGTCGCTTCGTTCCTCGTGTCTTCTCCCGTCTTCGCCGTCGACGGATGGCTGACGTGGCGCGGTCCGCTCGGGACCTCGGTCTCCCTGGAGAAAGGCCTGCCGTCGAAGGTCGACGCCAAGGCGCCGCTGTGGAGCGTGGATTTTCCCGGACAAAGCACACCGGTGATCGCCGACGGCAAGCTGTACATCAACGGCTACCTCGGGGACGGGCCGGAACTGCAGGAGTTCACCGCCTGCTTCGACGCAGAGACCGGCAAGGAGCTCTGGCGGCACGGCGAGAACGACTTCCTCTCGGACACCATCTACCTCCGGTACGCGACGTCGTCCCCGACCGTCGATGCGGAGACGGGCAACGTCTACGCGCTGCACACCCAGGGTCTGCTGATGGCCTTCAACGCGGACGGCAAGCTGCTCTGGCAGCACTCGATGATGGAGGAGTTCGGCCGGCTGACCTTCCCGAACTCGCGCACCGCGTCGCCGGTGGTGGACAAGGACCTGGTCATCACCCGCGGCGTGACCAGTTCCTGGGGAGCGCACGGCGCGGCCGGCGACCGCTTCTACGCCTTCGACAAGAAGACCGGTCAGCTCGTCTGGTCCAGCGCGCCGGGCGACCGTCCGCAGGACAACACCTTCTCCCAGCCGTGGCTGGATGTCTGGGGCGGCAAGCGCGTGCTCTACAGCGCGGGCGGCGACAGCTCGGTGCTGGCCATCAACGCCCGGACCGGCGAGCCGCTCTGGCGTTTCGCCTTCGCCAAGGCCGGTGCCAAGGGCGGCATCAACGCCGCGCTGGTCCGCTGGAAGGACGACCTCATCGCGCTGCACGAATCCGAGAACCTCGATTCGTCGGAGATCGGACGCATGGCTTCGTTCCGCATCCCCAAGCCCGACGAGGTCCATCCGACCAACTCCACCACCCCGCACGTTCTCGTCGGCAAGACACTGGAACAATGGCGCAACGGCATCGGCTCGCTCGCCAGCTCGCCGGTGATCGTCGGCGACACCATCTACGAGGTCACCGGCACGGGCGACCTGGCCGCGGTCGACGCGGGCACGGGCAAGGTCCTCTGGAAAAAGAAGGTCGGCATCGAACAGCGCCAAAGCACGCCGTTCTACGCCGAAGGCCTGCTCTACCTCGGCATGTACGTGACGATGAAGGACTCCGCCAACGCCGCCGCTGGCGCCGATGCCGACAGCGTGGCCAACGGCGACCTGATCGTCCTCAAGCCGGGTGCCGACGGAGCGGAAGAAATCAGCCGCACCCAGGTCACCGGCCGCGTGTTCGGATCACCCGTCGGCTACAACGGCAAACTCTACATCCAGACCGACAAGAAGCTCTACGCCTTCGGCAAGGCCGGTGCGAACCCCGGCCTCGCCGCGGTCCCGGCGCCGGTCGTGTGGCCGACGCCGGGCCCCGGCCATCAGCTCCAAGCGATCCCCTACGAGGTCCTGCTCCGTCCGGGCCAGACGCAGGCCTTCCATCTGCGCGTGCTCGATGCCAACGGCTTCACCGTCGATGACCCCATCGACCCGGCGTCGGTGAAATGGGAGCCGTTCATCCCGCCGACCGCCTTGGTGAAGGCAACGATGAAGGGCGCGTTCGACGCCTCGGGCAAGCTGGTCGCCGACAAGGCACCGGTGGGGAGCGCTGGTCAGTTCAAGGCGACCCTGAAGCAAGCGGATGGCACCGAGATCCCGGGCTACATCAAGGGCCGCGTGCTGCCGGGGATCCCGTTGAGCCAGAACTTCCAGACGTTCGCGCTGACCAACCTGACGACGAACATGGTCGAGACCCCGACGGCCTTCGCCTACCCGCCGTTGCCGTGGAACTCGGCGCGCTTCCGCTTCGAGGTCCGCGCCAAGGACACCGAGGGCGGCACCAACCAGGCGTTGGTGAAGGCGATCGACAACAAACTGTTCCAGCGCGGACAGGTCTTCTTCGGCTTCCCCGACATGAAGGATTACACGGTGGAGGCCGACGTGCTGAGCGAAGGCAACAAGCGCAAGATGTCCGAAGTCGGGCTCATCAACCAGCGCTACGCCTTCGTGCTCAAAGGCAATTCCCAGCAGCTCGAGGTGAACTCCAACCAAGAGCGCGTGAAAGTGGCCGTGCCGTTCAAATGGGCGCCCGAGACCTGGTACCATCTGAAGACCCGCGTGGATGTCGCGGCGGACGGCTCCGGCGTGGTCCGGGGCAAGGCCTGGAAGAAGGGCGACCCCGAGCCCGAGGCGTGGACCATCGAGGTCCCGCACAAGCGGGCGCACACCCACGGATCACCCGGGTTGTACGGCTTCTCGCCGCAGGAGATGCGGGTGGCCATCGACAACATCACCGTGAAGGCGAACTAAACGGCATCGCGCTGGCAACCTCCGCTGACTAACTTCCGGCCATGCTTACCTCCATCTCAGGCACATACGAAAACGGCGTCGTGTCACTGGACGAAAGGCCGACCCTGACCGCGCCGGCGAAAGTCATCGTCACGTTCCTTGGCGAACCGGTGGCGCCGGCTTCAAGGCCGACCTTGTCGAAGCCCGAGGTCGCGGAACTGCGCGGCAAACTGGCTGCGTGGGACGGAGATTGGAACGCGCCGGGCATGGAGGCCTATGACCGGATATAGGCGTGGCGACACCGTGCTGGTCTGGTTTCCCAACAGCGACCTCCAGACATCCAAGAAGCGTCCGGCCATCGTGGTGCAAGCTGACAACCTGGACACCGGCGTGCCACAAGTGCTGATTGCGATGATCACTTCCAACCTGAGCCGCCGCGGACATCCCAGCCGCATCTTCGTGGCGCGGGATTCTGCCGACGGAGGCGCCACCGGTCTGCTGATGGATTCGGTGGTCATGACGGACAATCTCGCCACCATCCGGTTTGAGGCCGTGGCGCAAACGCTGGGACGTTTTGCCCACTCAACGGACTTGGACGCCGCATTGAAACGAACGCTCGGACTCTGACTCATCTCATGAAGCGCAATCTGCCACTGTTGACCGCCGTTCTCCTCTCCACCGGCCTGCTCGGCCGCGCCGAAGACTGGCCCCAATGGGGCGGCAACGACCCCGGACGCAACTTCTACTCGACCGCCAAGGGGCTCCCGGAGCGCTTCGAGCCGGGCAAGGTGAAGTCCGGCACCGAGGAGATCGACCTCGCCACCACCAAGAACGTGAAGTGGGCCGTCAAGCTCGGCTCGCAGAGCTACGGCAACCCGGTGGTCGCCGGCGGCAAGGTCTACGTCGGCACCAACAACGAATCGCCCCGCGACAAACGCCACGTCGGCGACCGCAGCGTGCTCTACTGCTTCGACGAGAAGACGGGCGCCTTCCAGTGGCAACTCGTCGTGCCGAAGCTGAAATCCGGCAAGGTGAACGACTGGGAGAACCTCGGCCTGCTCGCCTCGCCGCTGGTCGTCGGCAACCGCCTCTGGATCGTCACCAGCCGCTGCGAGGTGCTCTGCCTCGACACCGAAGGCATGGCCAACGGCAACGACGGCCCCTACCTCGACGACGCCAAGTACGCGGTCAAGGACACGCCGAAGGAATCCGCTCCCGGTGAGCCGACCAAGACCGACGCCGACATCATCTGGCGCTACGACATGATGGATGAGCTGGGCGTGTTCCCGCACAACGCCTCGAACTGCTCCGTCATCATGGTCGACGACATCCTCTACGTCTGCACCTCCAACGGTCAGGACTGGACCCACGTCAACATCCCCTCGCCCACCTCGCCCAGCTTCATCGGGCTCGACTCCAAGACCGGCAAGCTCGTCGCGGAGGACAACGCCGGCATCGGGCCGCGCATCTTCCACGGCCAATGGACCTCGCCCTCGACCGGCAAGGCCGGCGGCAAGCAGCTCGTCTTCTTCGGCGGCGGCGACGGCGTGCTCTACGCCTTCGACACCAAGCCGCAGAAAGGCGACGGATCGAAGATCGTCCCCATCCTGCCGGGCGCGCCGCTCGACCGCGAAGAGGACAAGGACAACGCCTACATGAAGAAGGTGTTCTGGGCCGACCTGAACCCGCCCGAGTACAAGGCGGACAAGACCGGCAAGCCCTTCAAGTACCCCGCGGCCGAAGGCCCGAGCGAGATCAACTCCACGCCGGTCTTCTACAAGAACCGGGTCTACGTGCCGACCGGCCAGGATCCCGAGCACGGCGAAGGCGTCGGCCGCTTGGTCTGCCTTGATGCGACCCGGACCGGTGACATCACCAAGACCGGCGTCATCTGGGACTACAAGGGCATCCATCGTTCCATCTCCAGCGTGAGCATCGACCCGACGACCGGCTTGCTCTTCATCGGCGATTTCTCCGGCTTCGTGCACTGCCTCGACGCCGAGACCGGCAAGCTCAACTGGGTCTACGACATGAAGGCCCACATGTGGGGCTCGACCATGGTCGCGGACGGCAAGGTCTATGTCGGCGACGAGGACGGCGATTTCGTGGTGCTCGCGGCCAAGGGCGGCAGCAAGGCGCAGGTCCTGAGCGAGACCAATCTCGGAGCGCCGGTGTACAGCACGCCCGTCTTCGCCAACGGCGTGATGTACGTCGCCAGCCAGACCCATCTCTTCGCTGTCGGCGCGGACGCCAAGCCGGTTTCCAACGACGCCCCGAAGAAGGACGCCGTGCAGATCAAGAACTGACACCTCCTATGAACGTGCCCGTCCTTTTCGAGCAGATCACCGACGGCTCTCTTCCGGCCGGGCACTTCTATGCTCATATGCCGTCCTTGGGCCTGACCACCCATGGATTCGGGGTGGATGGCGCCAGGACGGCGGCGCTCGATCTGGCGTCCCTGTGGGTCGGCGAGAAGCAATCCAACGGAGAACGGGTGGCTCCCACCGGGGAGACGCTCTTCTCGACGCTCGAAGTCCCCGAAGATGCCCTGCGATGCGCGTGAACTCTTGGCCCGCCTCCAGCGCGCCGGGTTCGTCGCACGGCGCCAGTCGGGAAGCCACGTTGTCTTGCGGCATCCCGACGACCGGCAGACCTATGTCTCGATGCATCCTGGAGACGTGCCGAGCGGCACGTTCCGCAGCATCCTCCTGCAAGCCCGCATGACCGGACAAGAACTCCGCAACCTCTGAGACAGCCTGACAACCGATTCAACCATGCCCATCCCCACCGTCGCCCCTGAAGCCGTCGCAGCCGCCCAAGCGCGCCTCGACGCCCACCTCCTTGAGATCATCCGCTGGCACTTCAGCCCCGAGACGGGCAGCCCGTTCTGGCTTGATTGGGCCGCGAAGAACTGGGATCCCCGCCAGGAGATCAAGTCCTTCGCCGACGTGCTGAAGTTCCCCCACTTCCAGGACGAGTTCCTGCGCGACCTCCAGCCCGAGGTCTGGGTGCCTGCGGCGTTCAAGGGCAGGCCCTTCAACATCTTCGAGACCGGCGGCACCACCGGCATGCCCAAGCAGCGCATCGGATGGGACGACTACAAGGTCGATTACTCCGAGTTCAGCGACAAGATCTCCGACACGCATTTCCCGCGCGGCGGCGCCTGGCTGATGATGGGGCCGACCGGTCCGCGCCGTCTCCGCCTGGCCATCGAGCATCTCGCCAATGTGCGCGGCAGCTCCTGCTACTTCATCGACCTCGATCCGCGCTTCGTGAAAAAGCTCATCACGAACAAGCAGTTCGACGTGGCCAAGCAATACATGGCCCATGTCGTGGCCCAGGCGGAGACGATCATGAAGCACCGCAAGGTCAGCGGCCTCTTCACCACGCCCAAGCTGCTGGAGGCGCTCGCCGAGAAGGTCAACCTCTGGGATGCCGGCATCCGCGGCGTGTTCTGCGGCGGCACCTCGATGAAACCGCAGGAGGTCCGTTTCCTCACCGAAGAGCTGCTCGAAGGCCGCATCGGCTTCTATCCGACCTACGGCAACACGCTCATGGGGCTCGCTGCCAGCGTGCCGTTGCAGCCGGAGGACAACTTCAGCGTGACCTACTATGCGCCGCAACCGCGCGCGGTCCTGCGCGTCGTGAAGCCGGATGCCACCGCCGAGGTCGTCGACTACGGCGAGTTCGGCCGCGTCGAGCTCACCACGCTCACCAAAGAGTTCTTCATGCCGCGCTTCCTGGAACGCGATGAGGCCATCCGCCGCGCCCCGCGTCCTCCGTACGCGTGGGACGGCGTCGGCGACGTCCGTCCGTTCGGCGCGATGACCGCGAACATCGTCGAGGGGGTCTACTGATCCGCGGCGGCGTCCCGCCGCACGCCTCGCTCTCCCGGACCCGCGACCTCGAAGGTCGCGGGTTCTTTTTGATCTCGGAGGCTTCGCGCTTCGGTTTCCCCGGTGCGCCGAGGGCGCGACCTGGATCGGGTCAACGGAGCCATCCCGCGATCACCTGGGCGGCGACCTCGTCCGTCGCTTTCGCGGCGTCGTCGCCTCCGACGTTGGTGAGCACCACCACCACAAAATCGCGGCGAGGAGCGAGCCACGCGTTGCTGAACCACAGGGTGTTCGAGCCGGTGTGGTTCAACGCATCGCCACCGGACCAACTCCTCCGGACCACGCCCCAGCCCAAACCGTAGGCCTGCAGGGCGAGCGCGGTGTGCAGCTTGCGCCACGCAGCGGTCGGCAAACCCAGCGGCGTCGGTCGGCCGAGTTCGCCAGAAACATGCGCCATCAGGTAGGTGGTCAGGTCCGGGAGAGAGCAATGGACGGTGCCGGCGGGGCCGAGGCCGGGCGGGTTGTCCGCCTGCGGTCCGGGCGCGACCGGCTGCAGATTCCTCAACGGCCACGACAACGTGTGGCCCCACGGTGGGTCCGGCCTGCCGGGCGATCCGGGCGCGCCAAAACCGGCGGACCTCATCCCGAGCGGCCGGAACACGCGCTCGGTGACGAGGTCTTCCCACGGTTTGCCCGCGCGTTCTTCGAGCATCGCGCCGGCGAGGATATAGCCGGTGTTGGAATAGACGTGCTCGGTGTCCGGGGTGTGTTGCGGCGGCAACGCGGTGACGGCTTCACGCAGCCAACGGCGTTGTCCGTGCGGCGGGCCGGGTGCTTTCCAAAAACCGGCCCAAAGCCCTTTCTCTTCGAGCCATGCCAGGTCGGGTGCGCCGCCGCGGTGACCGAGCAATTGTTCCAAGGTCACCGACCGCCAGGCCGGATCCATCTTCGGCGCATCGGCGGGGAAGACGTCGGCGAGCGTGTCGTTCCATGCGATCTTGCCGTCCTCGACCAGCAGGGCGGCGAGCGTGGCCGTCATGGACTTGGTGAGCGATCCCTGGTGCCAGACGTCGGCCAAGGTCGCCGGTTTCGGGTCGCCTGCCTTCCGGACGCCCACGACCGCTTGCGCGACGACGACGTTGGAGCGGACCACCGCGCAGGCGAGCGCGGGCAACCGGTGCTTCGCGCGGATCTCTTCCAGCAGCTTCGACAGGTCGGGCGTCGCTGCCGGCCCCGCGGCCGCCATACCGATCGCGAACAAAGACACGAGGAGGCCGCGAACTCTCATCGCTAGGACCGCTCAGGCGGCGTGGATCGGCGAGAACTCGTCCGCATGGTAAGAGCTGCGGACAAGCGGGCCGCTGGCGACGTGGATGAACCCCATCTCCTCGCCCAGTTGCTTGAGCTCGGCGAAGACCGCCGGTTTCACGAACTCGACCACGGGCAGATGCTTCAGCGTCGGCTGCAGATATTGGCCGAGGGTGAGGATGTCCACCTCCGCGGCGCGCAGGTCACGCATCGCGTCGACGACCTCGTCGCGTCGTTCGCCGAGGCCGAGCATCATGCCTGATTTCGTGTGCATCGATCCGCCGCCGCGTTTCTTGGCCTTGGACAGCACGGCGAGCGAACGGTCGTAGGTCGCACGATGGCGCACGCTCGGGGTGAGCCGCCGGACCGTCTCGAGGTTGTGGTTGTAGATGTGCGGCGCGGCGTCGAGCACGAGGTCGATGGCCCAGTCGCGGTCGAGGAAATCGGGCACCAGCACCTCGATGATGATGCCGGGGTTCAGCTCGCGGACGGCGGCGATCGTCTGCTTGAAATGGTCGGCCCCGCCGTCGGCGAGGTCGTCGCGGGCGACGGCGGTGATGACCACGTGTTTGAGGCCCATCCGGCGGGTCGCCTCGGCCACGCGCTGCGGCTCGTCCGCCTCGAGGGCCAGCGGCTTCGCCGTGCCGACCGCGCAGAAGCCGCAGGCTCGGGTGCAACGGTCCCCGGCGATCATGAAGGTCGCGGTGCCCTTGCTCCAGCATTCCCAATGGTTCGGGCACTTCGCGCTCTCACAGACGGTGTGGAGCTGGAGGTCGTCCAGCAGCGTGCGGGTCTTGGTGAAGGCGCTACTGGTCGGAAGCTGCACCTTGAGCCACTCGGGCAGGCGCGGGCGGAGCGGGATGCCCGAGGCGGCGGCGGGAGGCGCGGGGGCCGGGGCGGCGGGGCGGGAAAGAAGGGCTTCCATCGGTCTGAGGAGACGTTCAGGGCGGGGCCCGCGTTTGGCAACACCGCGGTGTCCCGTCACCGGAACGGCGATTGACCGTGCGGCCCGGCCCCCTAACCTCCGGCCCGCTTTATGAGCAAACTCGACGACGTCTACGCGAAACTACAGGTCAAGACCGGAGCCAAGATGGCCCTCATCGTCCTCGACGGATTGGGCGACATCGCCACCCGCGAGCAGGGCTGGATGACCCCGCTCGAAGCCGCGCGCACCCCGAACCTGGACGCCCTCGTCGCCCAAGGCGTCGCCCAAGGCCGCATGATCCCGACCGCGCCCGGCATCACCCCCGGCTCCGGCCCCGGCCACCTCGCGCTGTTCGGCTACGACCCGATCGAGTGGGAGGTCGGCCGCGGCGTGATCGAGACGCTCGGACTCGGCATCGAGCTCAAGAACGGCGACGTCGCCGCCCGCGCCAACTTCTGCTCGATGGACGCCAAAGGCCTCGTCACCGACCGCCGCGCCGGCCGCATCGCGACCGAGGTCTGCGAGCGCCTGTGCAAGATCCTCTCGGCGAAGATCAAGAAGATCGGCACCTCGCAGGTCTTCATCTACCCGGGCAAGGAGCACCGCTTCGTCGTCGTGTTCCGCGGCGCCGGCCTCGAAGGACCGCTCACCGACACCGATCCGAACCGCGAGGGCCTGCCCATCGCGGAGGCCAAGCCGGTCGACCCGAAGAACGCCGGCCAGAAGAAGGTCGCGAAGCTCGTCGCCGATTTCTACAAGGTCGCCCTGCCCTTGCTCGCCAAGGAGAAGCCCGCGAACGGCTTCCTCATGCGCGGAGTCGCGCACCAACCGGACATCCCCACCTTCGAGCAGCGCTACGGCCTCAAGGCGGCCGCTCTAGCGGTGTACCCGATGTACAAGGGGCTGAGCCAGCTGGTCGGCATGACGAAGATCGAAGGACCCGAGACGATCGCCCAGCAGTTCGAGCGCTACGTCGCCGAGTACGAGAACTACGACTACTTCTTCATCCACTACAAATACACGGACAAGGCGGGCGAGGACGGCAACTTCGCCGCCAAGGTGAAGGCCATCGAGGACTTCGACGAGGCGCTGCCCATCCTGCTCGCCCGCAAGCCCGACGTCATCGCCATCACCGGCGACCACTCGACGCCGTGCTCGTTGAAGGGCCACTCGTGGCATCCGCAGCCCGTGCTGCTGCACTCGTCCGCCAGCGGCTCCGACAAGCTCTCCCGCTTCACCGAGACCGGCGCGAACTCCGGTAGCCTGGGCATCTTCGAGGCGAAGTACCTCATGCGCCTGATGCAGGCGAACGCCAAGATGTTCGACAAGTACGGCGCCTGATCGGCGACGCACCCCCACGGCGGGCCTCGCAAGGGCCCGCCGTTTTTTTGTCCGGATCCGTCCGTTGCCCGTCCCGTCACGCGTGGTAGCCTGACGCGTCGTCAGCCCCGTTGAATCCGCCCCGCGCGAGGGCCGTCGGTTGCGGACGACCTTGTCGCCATGAGCCATCATCCGTCCGATCCAACGCATCTGGCCCTCACCCGCCGCGAGTTCCTCCACCGCTGCGGCATGGGCATGGGAGCCCTGGGCATGGCCACGGTGCTCGGCGGCCCGCTCGGAGCGCGGGCGGAGGGCGATTTCACCAATCCGCTCTCGCCCCGGGCCCCGCAGTTCGCGGGCAAGGCGAAGCGGGTGATCCACCTCTTCATGAACGGCGGC
Organism: uncultured Verrucomicrobiota bacterium; assembly: GCA_903916195.1. Lineage (GTDB taxonomy): Bacteria > Verrucomicrobiota > Verrucomicrobiia > Limisphaerales > UBA9464 > CAIVQB01. The sequence goes on from CAIWVP010000133.1 coordinate 10,322, forward strand.
CCGTCGCACGTGGACACGTTCGATCCCAAGCCGTCGCTGGACAAGTACCACGGCAAGGAGATCCCCATCCACCACGCCACCGAGCGCAAGACCGGCGCCGCGTGGAAGTCGCCCTTCAAGTTCCAGAAGTACGGCCAGTCCGGCCTCGAGGTAAGCGACCTCTTCCGCCACACCGCGCAGCATGCGGACGACCTCTGCGTCATCCGCTCGATGCAGGCCGACGTGCCGAACCACGAGCCGTCCCTGCTCCTGATGAACTGCGGCGACGCGCGGTTGCCGCGGCCGAGCATGGGATCCTGGACCACCTACGGCCTCGGCACCGAGAACCAGAACCTCCCCGGCTTCATCGCCATGTGCCCCGGCGGCTATCCCATCCAGGAATCGCAGAACTGGCAGAGCGGATTCCTCCCCGGCACCTACCAGGGCACGTACATCAACACCGAGCACACGCAGCTCGAGAAGTTGATCGAGAACATCAACAACCACCACACGACGCTCCCGCAGCAGCGCGCCCAGCTCGACCTGCTCCAGCAGCTCAACGAGCGCCACAAGAAGGCCCGCGCCAAGGACGCCCAGATCGAGGCCCGCGTGCAGAGCTTCGAGCTCGCCTACCGCATGCAGATGGAGGCGGCCGACGCCTTCGACATCATGCGCGAATCCGAGGCCACGCGGCAGCGCTATGGCGACAGCGTGCAGGCCCGGCAGCTCCTCATCGCCCGCCGGTTGCTCGAGCGCGGCGTGCGCTTCGTGCAGGTCTGGCACGGCAGCGGACAGCCCTGGGACAACCACGACGACATCGAGACCGGCCACCGCAAGCTCGCCGGCCAGTGCGACAAGGCCATCGCCGCGCTGCTCACCGATCTCAAGGACCGCGGCATGCTGGAGGAGACCTTGGTCATCTGGGGCGGCGAGTTCGGCCGCACGCCCACCGTCGAACTGCCCACCCCGGGAGCCAACTCCGGCAAGCAGAACGGCCGCGACCACAACAACCATGGCTTCACCATGTGGATGGCCGGCGGCGGCGTGAAAGGCGGGCATGTCCACGGCGCGACCGACGAGTTCGGGTTCGCCGCGGCCGAGGACAAGGTCCACGTCCACGACCTGCACGCCACCATCATGCACCTGCTCGGGTTCGACCACGAGAAGTTCACCTTCCGCCACGCCGGCCGCGACTTCCGCCTCACCGACGTCCACGGCAAGCTGGTGAAGGACCTCCTCGCGTAGCGTCCTGACCTCCAGAAGACCGGAGGGTCCGAGCGTCCCTCCCCGATAGGAGAAGCCATCGAACCGTGCCCTCGCTGATGCGGCACAGCGATGAAAGGGCGAGGCTCAGCTCCAGAACCCCGGGGCCGATTCGCGCGTCGCCCGCAGGTAGGCCACACAATCCAATCCCGTCTCGTGGATCAGGTAGTCGTGCCGGAGCAGCAGCTCGTAGGCGCTGATCCGGTCGGCGCGGGAAAGATGGGCGACCTCGAAGTTGACGACGTGCGGCCGGTGGCTGGCGAAGTCGAAGGCTCGGAGGATGGCGTAGTCGTGTCCTTCCGCGTCGATCTGCAGGAAGTCCAAGGCTTCTAGGCGGTGTCTCTTCAGCAGCCCCGGGAAATCCAGCGTGGGCACCTCGATGGTCTCGATGACCGCCTGCGGATCGGGCACGATGGACCGGTAGTGCTTCAAGATGACGTCCGGGCTGAAACCGGACATCTGGCGCGACCGCGGGACCCGATGCTCGTGCTCCGCTTTCACCCGGTAAAGCTTGGCGGTCCCGGTGGCGTCGCCGAGGGCGCAGTTCTCGAAGGCCAGGCCCGGCACGTCGCGGTAGGTCTCGCACAACCGGGCGAAGACGTCCGGCTGGGGTTCCACCAGCACGCCACGCAGTTGGCCGCGCCGGATGAAGCTGTTCAGCGGATCGTTCGCGGATCCGTCATAGGCACCGATCTGCACGAAGGACAGCGGGTCGCGCCGTTGCAACAAATGGGCGAGCACGAAGGTGACATCGATGCGGAGCTCGCTGCGCCAATGCTCCATCAGCAAGCCCGTCTTGCGTTGGAACCAAAGATCGTGGTCCAGCAAGCGGCGCTTTAGAAAGCGTTTGATCATCGTGTCCATGCGCCAGAAATCGCGGCCAAGTGCATGTGCCGCCTCCTACGACAGGCATTCCGCCGTCTTGCGCCGGGTTCGTCCAGCCCGCAGATCCACCTCCACCTCCACCTCCACCCGGCGACACTCCCGAAATGGATGTCCTGTGGCGCACCGAAGTCGCCGGCCGTCTCCTTCCCGGGTCCGCGCCGCCCCCGGAGGCTCAGCGGCCCTTCGCGCGGTGCATCAGCACCTGCTTGAGCTCGCGGTCGGCCTCGCGCTTCTTGATGTCGTCACGCTTGTCGTACTCGGCCTTGCCCTTGCCGACCGCCAGTTGGACCTTCACCAAGCTGCCCTTCCAGTAGAACGACAGCGGCACGATGGTGTGGCCTTTCACCTGGGCCAGTTCGGCGAGCTTGCGGATCTCCCGGCGATGCAGCAGCAGCTTGCGCGGGGCTTTCGGCGCATGGTTGTTCAGATTGCCATGGGAGTACTCGTCGATGTGGGCGTTGTGCAGCCACACCTCGTCCTTGTCCACCCGGGCGAAGGCATCCGCGATCTGCCCCTTGCCGGCCCGCAACGACTTCATCTCCGTCCCGTGCAGCACGATGCCCGCCTCGAAGGTGTCGAGGATGTGGTAATCGCGGCGCGCCTTGGAATTGGTGAGGATGTCGGCCATGAACGAAAACAGCCGGAGAGCATGGCCCTCCGGCTGCGAAAATCAGTACCCGGATCAGGCCGCCTTGGGGGCGGCGCGGCGAGCGCGCTTCTTCGGGGCCACGACCGGTTCCGGGTCGGTGTCGGAAGGCGCCATCTCCCAGCCGATCTTCTCTTCGATGAGCTCGAGCATGGCGATATCGGCGGCACCCATCCCGGCGGTCACGTTGACCAAGGGCCGGCTCGATCCGCCCGCCCCGCTGTTGAGCTGGCGGACCCGTCGGGAGACGAGGTTCACCAAGATGTGGGGGTTGCCGACCTTCTCTAGGGCTAATTTGGTGAGTTCAATGTTCATCGCGACAAACTGGACTGGACGAAAGAAAAGCAAAGTATCGAGGGAACTCCGCCGAGCAACACTAAACTCAACGCCCGGCAGGCTTGGCGCGGGCGCGGTCCCCGGCATAGCCTGCCGACATGCTCGCTGCGCTGAGGTTCCTCGGGATCGTGAACGCCTCGGTCTGGTTCGGATCGGCCATCTTCCTGACCTTTGCCGCCGGGCCGGCGTTCTTCTCCCCAGAGATGCTGGAGCTGATGCCCCGGTACCATGCCGGCCGGGTCGCCCAGGTCGTCCTCGGGCGCTATTTCGTCCTACAAGCCGTCTGCGCCGCCGTCGCCGTGGCGCATCTGGTCCTCGGATGGCTCTACGCGGGCAAGCATCCCGGGCGTTTCGGGGCAGGCCTGCTCACCGGCTTGGTGGCGCTCGGTCTCGCCGGAGACCTATGGCTCCAACCGAAGCTCAAGGAACTGCACGCGGTGAGATACGCGACCAACACCAACACCACCCAGAAGGCGGAAGCCGGGAAGTCGTTCGGTGCGTGGCACGGCGTCTCGCAGGGCATGAACCTGCTGCTCACCGCCGGGGTGCTGCTCTATCTGTGGCGCACGGTCGAGACACCGGCGGCACCGCGCATGGACAAGCTCCGGCGCGCCGGACTCTAGCGCCGCCCGGAGCTCAGGTCGGCTCAGGCCGGCTCAGGCCTCGACGGACGCGGTGGCCGTCTTCTTCGCCCGCGGCTTGGCCACGCGAGGAGCGTCGCCCCAGAGGCCCTCGAGGTCGTAGCGTTCGCGGACGTCGCTCTTCATCAGGTGGACGATCACGTCGAAGAAATCCGCGACGATCCACGATTGGCCGGCCGCTCCGTCCATGACCTTCGGCTGGACGCCGTGCTCCTTTTGGAGCCGGTCGAACACCTCGGATTCGATGGCCCGCAGATGCGGCGCGCTCGAACCGGAGGCGATCACATAGAAGTCCGTCACGCTCGACAGCTTGCGCACGTCGAGCACCACCACGTTCTCGGCCTTCTTGTTCTCGGCGTAGTCACGGCACAGCTGGGCCAATTTCTTCGGATCCATCGGACAGTGAGCTTACCTCAACCCGCGCCGATTTCAAAGCGCTTTGTCCCGGGACATCGCAGGGCCGACGCATCAGATTTTGAGGAGGTGGCGTAGGTAAAGTGGGTTGATTGCGGCGTGGAGCTGTTTGCGGTGGATACCGCGGTCGAGGGATTTGTCTTTTCGGAGGAGGTTGAGGGCGAGGCGGCGGAGGATGCCGAGGTTGGCGATGGCATGGCCGGAGCGTGCGCGGCACTGGTCCTCGCGGAAGACGACGTCGAGTACCCAGTGGCATTGGTTCTCGACGGCCCAGTGGCCGCGCACGGCCTTGGCGAAGAGAGCGATGTCCCGAGGCAGGCTGCTGAGGTAGTAGCGCCGTTCGACGGAGACCTTGCCGCCGATCTCGCGGGTGGCCTCGACCAGGCCGACGCTGCGCAGGCCGGGCCATTCGGCCCGGTCGGCGAACCAACCGATGGCCTCGCTCTGCCAGTAGCGGCGGGTCTCCAGGCGGCCGTGGCCCTTGTCCACGGTGGTGAGGGCGGCCAGTGCCGGATCCCGCCGGCCGACGGCGTCGTCGAGATAGGCCGTGATCTCCCCATGGGCGGTGCCTTGGTTGCCCTTGAGGGCCAGCACATAGTCGGCATCGGCCTCGATGATCTCCCGGGCCGTCTCCTTCTGGCAGTGCAGGGCGTCGGCCGTGACGATGCATCCGGCCAGCTCCAGTTGTCGCAACAGCGCGGGCACGGCGGTGATCTCGTTGCTCTTCTCGGCGACCAACGATTGGCCCAACGTGAGCCCGTTCTCCGTGGCCCAGACGCTCACCAGGTGGCGGGGGCTCTGCCCGCCGGCGACGGCCCGCCGGACGGCCTTGCCGTCCAAGGCCACGACCTCGCGGTCCAAGCTCTCCCGCAGGCCTTGGGTCCAGTGGGCGAAGGTCTCTGCGAAGGCCGCTGGGTCCAGCCCTTGGAACAGCCGGTTGAAGGTGTCGTGGCTGGCGATGCCGTTGGGCAAGGGCAGGAACGTGCGCAGCCAATCCTCCCGCGCGCGACCGAAGTCCTCCATGTCGTAGGCGCTCTCCCCGCCCACCAGCAGCGTGCACACCGCGATCACCAAGAGGTCTGTCAACCGGTGGTCCAAACCCTGCGAGCGGCGCGGGTCAGGCAAGTCGTCGAAGGCACTGACAAGGCTCATAGGCTCAGGCATAGGCCTCAGGCCTACCACCCCAACACACAAAGATCCATCTCCATCCACCAAGACAACCAGATTTCTCATGCGTCGGCCCTGCCGCTTGTCGCCATGCTGGCGCATCGACCCTATCCTGATAGAACCTGGACCCATGGACGCCACCGCATCGACAAACCCTTCGCCCCGGCTGCTCTCCCCCTTCGACCTGCGAGGTCTGCCGCTGCGCAACCGCGTGGTGATGGCCCCGCTGACCCGCGGCCGCGCCGGCCGTGAACG
>CAIWVP010000134.1 GCA_903916195.1 uncultured Verrucomicrobiota bacterium
AAATCGATCAATGCCGCCAAGCAGGAGATGGAGGTGGTCGTCGCCGAGAAACGCGCCGACCTGGAACTCCGCGCCGCGCTGCCGACGGAGCCGACCGATTTCACGTTGCCCGGACGCCGTCGCACGCTCGGCCGGTTGCATCCGCTCACGCAGGTGACCGACGACATCATCAAGGCCTTCCGTCGGCTCGGGTTCGCCGTGGCCGACGGCCCGGAGATCGAGGACGAATACCACTGCTTCGACGCGCTGAACACGCCGGCCGACCATCCCGCCCGCGATGCGCAGGACACCTTCTACGTGGCCGCCGGCGGCGAGCCCGGTCCTCGCGGTCCGAAACTCCCGCTGCTGCGCACCCACACCTCGTCGGTGCAGATCCGCGCGATGAAGTCGCAGCCGCCGCCCATCCGCATCATCGTGCCGGGCCGCGTCTACCGCCGCGACAACGCGGACGCCACGCACAACCCCACCTTCCATCAGATCGAGGGCCTCTACGTGGACAAAGGTGTGACCGTCGGCGACCTCAAAGGCACGGTCGAGGCCGTGTTCAAGGAGCTGCTCGGCGACGACGTGAAGCTCCGTTTCCGTCCGCACTATTTCAGCTACACCGAGCCGAGCCTGGAGATCGATTTCACCAACGCGCTGGTGAAGAAGCTGGGCAAGGACTGGTTGGAGATCGCCGGCTGCGGGATGGTGCATCCGCAGGTCTTCGAGAACGTGGGCTACGATCCCGAGGTGTGGAGCGGCTGGGCGTTCGGCTTCGGCATCGAACGCATCGCGATGCTCCGCTACGGCATCACCGACATCCGCCTCTTCTACGAGAACGACGCGCGGTTCCTGAAGCAGTTCTGAGCCGGGACCGCGTGCCGCTCAAGCGCCGTCGGCCAGGTCGACGACCGCCTTGCGGTAGGCTTCGTGGAGCTGCTTCGTGATCGGCGAGCTGCGGAGCGGCTCCCCGTCGAGCCGGGTCGCCGGCACGATCTCCAGCGAACTGGTCGTGAGAAAGACGCCCTCCGCCTCCTGCAACTGCCCGGGGCCGCAGCTGCGTTCCGACGTCGGCAGGCGGAGCCCCCGCGCCAACTGGACCACGAAGGCCCTCGTCACGCCGGCCAGCAAGCCTTCGGCGAGCGGCGGCGTGCAGACCACGCCGTGCTCGATCCAGAACAGGTTGCTGCTCGCGGCCTCGGCGAAACGGCCGTCGGTGTTGAGCAACAGCGCCTCGTCCGCGCCGCGCTCCTCCGCCTCCGCGCGCGCGAGCACCTGCGCGAGCTTGTTCGCGGTCTTGAACGTGGCCAGCCGGTCGCCGGCCGGGACGCGGAACGACGACGTCGCCAGCGTCCAGCACACCGGGGCCGCCGGATCGTTGTCCGTCGCGGGATGCGCGGTCATCACCAGCACCGGATCGTCCGCGCCCGTCGGTGAATATCCGCGCCGTCCCACTCCGCGCGAGAGCGTGATGCGGAGCAGCGATCCGGGCATCGCGTTGCACCCGATGAGCGACATCGCCGCATCGGTGAACCCGGCGTCGGAGATCGGGATGCGGATGCCCAAGAACTTCGCGCCCTCGCGCAACCGCGCCAGATGCTGCAGCCAGAGGAACGGACGCCCCGCGTAGATCCGCACCGTCTCGAACACCCCGTCCCCGTAGAGGAACGAACGGTCGAAGACGGAGACCTTGGCCTCGGCTTCCGGGACGAACTGGCCGTTGAGGTAGACGATCATTTCATGGACCGCTGATGTCCGCAGGTCGACGCCGATGGAACGACCGGACGAGGACGGTCGTCGAAGTTTTCTTCGCGGATCATCGGGGATGAGCGCCGGTCATCGGTTGTCTTTCTGGATCCGGCCGCAGCGCCGCCAGCAGCCCGCCGGCCTTCGCCCACGTCTCCTCGTATTCAGCTTCCGGCTTGGAATCGGCGACGATGCCGGCGCCGACGTGGATCCAAGCCGTGCCGTCGCGCACCACGGCGGTGCGGATGGTGATGCTCAGTTCGCTCTCGCGGTTGAATCCAAGGTAGCCGTGGCAACCGCAGTAAGGACCACGGGCCACCGGCTCCAGCTCGTCGATGATCTCCATCGCCCGGATCTTGGGCGCGCCGGTGATGCTGCCGCCGGGGAAACAGGCCGCGAGCGCGTCGAGATGCGTGAGCCCGTCGCGCAGGCGGCCTTCGACCGTCGAGACGAGGTGCTGCACCTGCGCGAAGCGTTCCAGCCGAGCCAGGTCGGGCACGCGCACGGAGCCGTAGTCGCACACCCGTCCGAGGTCGTTGCGCAATAGGTCGGTGATCATCACCAGCTCGGCGTTCTCCTTCTCGCTGCGCTGGAGCTCCCACGCGAGCTGCGCGTCGCGCACCGCATCGTCGTCGCGGGGACGCGTGCCCTTGATGGGACGGGTGAGGATGTGGCCGCCGCTGAGCCGGAGGAACAGTTCCGGCGAGGACGAGACGAGCGCGAAGTCGCCGCAGCCGAAATAGGCCGAGAACGGCGCGGGCGACGCGGAGGTGAGCCGCTCGAAATATTCCCATCCGCTGAACGGACACGGCGCGGCCAGTCGCTGCGCGAGGTTCACCTGATAGATGTCGCCCGCGTGGATGTAGCCCAGCGCGCGCCCGACAGCGGCGAGGTATTCCAGGCGGGATAGAGAGGATGCGATGGAGCGCGGGCGTCCTGGCTTCGTCTCGGTCGTCGAAGGTCCACGAGCAGGCGAGCCGCCTGCGCCACTTTGTTCCGTCGGTCCGTCGGCGAGTTTCTCCCGCCACCACATCAGTTGGGATCTCGCACGCGCCTCGCTGCGGTTCCCTTCCGCATCCAGACCGGTGGCCACGATCCATGTCTTGCCGAGCTGGTGATCGAACACGACCAGGCTCGGGTAGAATCCGAGATGGCAGTCGGGAAGCTCGAGGTCGTTGACGGCGCGGCGGGTCAGGCGCGGTTCGACGAAATTCTTCAGGTCGTATCCCCAGTAGCCGAAGCAGCCGCCGAGCGGGAAGGGCACGTCCACCTCGTCGAGCAGCTCGAAGCTCGCCAACAGCGGTGCGAGATGCTGCCACGGATCGCCGAACTGCTCGACGACGCGGCCATCGGCGAAACGCGTGGTACAGTCCGAGCCGGACGAGCAGAAGGTGAGCGCCGGCCGCGCGGTGACGAAGGAATACCGCGCGCTCGGCACGTCGAACGAGCCGGTGCGCAACAGCACCAGGCCCGGCTCATGGCGCAGCGTCGCCGCGAGGGAGTCGGGCGAATGGTGCGTGGCGGCTTCTTCGACGATGGCGCGCATCCGATGGGCCCGACGCTGGCGGTTGCGGACGTCGCGTCAACCCCGGAGCCGGTCCCTGGACGGGGTCGGGACCGGAAGGGTGCGATCCGAAGTGGCGGTCCGTCGAGGTGGTATGAGGGAAGATCCCCGGTAGGCGTGCCCGAGGAGGTCGGCGGCTACTTCCTACCCATGGAGATCCCTGGCAGGGCAGATGGGGTCGCGCGGCAGCGCGGACCCTACCCACGACGGTAGGGACGGGCTGCTGCCCGTCCGTGGATTCTTCCCGCGTCGTCGGGAGTTCCGCCTTCAGGCACCTAGACCGCACACCCTGCCGGGCTGCGCTCCATCCGCCGACCTGTCCGCCTTTTCTGATCGCACCCAGATCGGAAGCGACGGTTGCATCGACCGAGGAGCCGCCTCTAGCCTGTGGGCCTTCTCGATGAACTTGTTCGATCTCACGGGTGAAGTGGCCGTCGTCATCGGCGGCACGGGCGTGCTCGGCGGCTCGTTGGCCGAAGGCTTGGCAGCGGCCGGAGCAGCGGTCGCGATCATCGGCCGCAACGCCGAGCGCGGCGAAGCGCGGGTCGCCGCGATCCGGGCCGCAGGCGGCAAGGCGTTCTTCGCCGCGGCGGACGCCGTGAGCCGCGACGACCTCAAGGCCGCGCACGCCGCGATCCGCGCGGCGCTCGGCCAACCGACCCTCCTGCTCAACGCAGCCGGCGGCAACGATCCGAAGGCGACGGTCACCGACACGAACAAGTTCGAGGACCTTTCGCTCGAAGCGTGGCGCGGGAACTTCGACCTGAATCTCGTCGGCGGCGTGCTGCTGCCCTGCCAGGAGTTCGGTCCGTCGCTCTGCGCGGCGGGACGGGGGAGCATCATCAACATCGCGAGCGTCTCCGCGCATATCCCGTTGTCGCGCGTGGTGAGCTACTCGGCCGCCAAGGCGGCGGTGCTGAGCCTCACGCAGTTCTTGGCCCGCGAATGGGCGCCGCACGGCGTGCGCGTGAACTCGATCACGCCGGGCTTCTTCCCGGCCGAGCAGAACCGCAAGCTGCTGTTCAACGACGATGGTTCGCCGACGGCCCGCACCAAGGCGATCTGGGGCCACACGCCGATGGCGCGCTTCGGTCGGTCCGAAGAGCTGGTCGGCGCCGCCGTGTTCCTCGCGAGCGAGAAGGCCAGTTCGTTCGTGACCGGGACGGACCTGAAGGTGGACGGCGGGTTCCTGGCGCAGACGATCTGAGCCGCGAAGGGAGGCCCCCTCGCCCCCGGGATCGGGACCGCTCACAGAAGATCACTTACCTGGGGTGGTCCCTGCCGGTTGGCGGGCATCGGCCCACCGCCAGGCGGTGAGCGAATCGAGTCCGCGGATGAACAGTTGGTCGCCGGCGGCCGCGAGGTGCGCCCAGGTCTCGCTGTCGGAGACCTTGCGCTCGTCGAGCAGATCGAATCTCTGCCGATCGGCATCGAACCGATAGAGCATGCCGCGTTGGTCCAAAGCGAGGACGCGGCGGCCCTGCGCGATCAGGCTCCAATACTTTCCGAACGATCGGTCGCTCGTCCAGAGCTCGCGACCGGTCTCGACCTCGATCGCCATGATGCGCTGGCTCTTGAGATGTTCGTAGGCGACCCCATCGATCACCACCGGCGTGCTCATGTATCCTTGGGACTTGTTCTTCCAGGCCTCGGCGACCACGAACCTGCCGGCGGACCGCGTGACCTTGAACCCGAGCGTCTTGCCGCCATAGGTGCTGGTGAAGAGCGTGTCCGCGTGGACCACCGGCGTGAGGATGTTCATGCCGCGGAACGCTTCGACCGGCTGCTCCCACAGCACTTTGCCGTCGGCCGGTTCCAGACCCGCCAGCTTTTCGCGGGTCTGGACGACCAACTGCCGGTGGCCGGCAAGTTCGGCCAACATCGGTGAAGCAAAGGCGCTGCCCATCATGCCGCCCTTGTCCTGGAGGGACCTCCACAGGACCTTGCCGTCCCGCTTGTCGAGACGGGTGATGCCCCCCCCGGCCTGGACATAGACCGCCTCGCCATCCACCAGCGGTGAACAGACGAAGCCGAAATCGGGGAGCGGGGTGCCGAGCTCTTTCGCGAGATCCTTCCGCCAGACCTCGTTTCCGTTGCCCGCGTCCAGGCACACCAGGACATCTCGCATCCCTGCCACGTAGAGCCGGTCACCATCGAGCGCCGGCGTGGACCGGATCCAGTCTCCGTTCGATTTGGCGAAGAACGGCACGGTCATCGCGCCTTCCCATTGGACGCGCCAGATCTGCCGCCCGGTGATGCGATCGAACGCGGTGACCACTTCGAGCTTCTTGTCCTTGGTCTCCGTGGTGAAGACGCGGTCACCGGAGACGATGGGGCCGGAGTAGCTGGGGCCGAGTTCCGCGCGCCACATCCGCTGGAGGTGGTCGGCGTCGAGCTTGTCCGGCCACGCAGGGCCCGCGAACTGTCCGTCGCGTCCCGGGCCGCGCCACTGCGGCCACGTGGGACCGGCATCCGTGGCCGCTGCCCCGGAAAAGGCGGACAGAGCGAGCAACAAGGAAGCGATATGGGGGTGGTGGATCTTCACGGAACAGGTGGTTGTTGAGCCGATGTGTGGCATCGGCCAAAATGGGGCTCGTCGGAAAGGTTGCACGAGATGCGACGTCCGCAACCGAGGAAGACCCGACGGTCGGAGCGGACATCGGGCTGGACGACGTATTCTAGGGTCGGACAATCTGGCGTCTGCGGTGGTGAACGAACTGGGCCATGAATGGATTCATCGATGGAGTGACGGCGACCGAAGGTCTCGTGACCGGGGAACAAGTCAGCGATCTGATCGCGAAGGCATGCCCTGCGGCGGACTACCGCGGCAAGAAGGTGCTGCTCATCATCCCGGACGGCACCCGCACGGCGCCCATCGGCATGATGTTCAAGTCGCTGTTCGCCCACCTCGGCGGCGTGACCGCGGCCTTCGACATCCTGGTCGCGCTCGGGACGCATCCGCCGATGTCGGACGACGCCATCTGCGAGCGGCTGGAGATCACCCGGGGCGAATGGTGCGAGCGGTACCACAAGGTCCGCTTCTTCAACCACGAGTGGGACAACCCGGAGGCGCTCCAACTCCTGGGCACCATCCCGGCGGACGAGATCCGCGCGTTGTCCGGCGGGCTGTTCGCGATGGACGTCCCGGTGACGATCAACCGCCGCATCTTCGGTTATGACGAGGTCATCATCGTCGGGCCGGTGTTCCCGCACGAGGTCGTGGGCATGAGCGGCGGCAACAAGTACCTGTTCCCCGGGGTGAGCGGAGCGGAGATCCTCAACTTCTTCCACTGGCTCGGGGCGGTGGTCACCAACGTCGGCATCATCGGCAACAAGCACACACCGGTGCGCGCCGTGGTGGACCGCGCGGGCGGGATGGTGACGATGCCGAAGAAGTGCTTCGCGCTGGTCGTGAAGGGCAGCGGCGCGGTCGGCGTCTTCGCCGGCACCCCGGAGGCCGCGTGGGACAAGGCGGCGGACCTCTCGGCCCGGCATCATATCATCTGGAAGGAACGCACCTTCCACACGATCCTCTCCTGCGCGCCGAAGATGTACGACGAGCTCTGGGTGGGCGCGAAGTGCATGTACAAGCTGGAGCCCGTGCTGGCCGACGGCGGTGAGCTGATCATCTACGCGCCGCACCTGCACGAGGTCAGCGTGGTCCATGGCAAGTTCATCCGGCAGGTCGGCTACCACTGCCGCGACTACTTCCTGAAGCAGTGGGACCGCTTCAAGGACATGCCGTGGGGCTCGCTGGCGCACTGCACCCACGTGTTCGGTGGCGGGACTTTTGCCGACGGCGTCGAGCATCCTCGCGTGAAGGTGACCTTGGCGACGGGCATACCTGAATCCGTCTGCCGCGAGATCAACCTCGGCTACCGCGACTGGCGGAGCATCCGGGTCGAAGACCATGCGGACCGCGAGGACGAAGGCGTGCTCCTCGTGCCGAAGGCCGGAGAACAGCTCTATAAGCTCCGCTCGTAGGACCGGTGAGACAGATGATGCCTCGCCTTCCCCGAGGAGCGGCACCTAGTTTCCAAGGCAAAGAATCCGTCATGTCCGTGCCGAAGGTCCAATTCCCCAACTTCAAGGAAGCGTATCGCGCCGCCTACCGGTTCCAGCCGGAGAACTTCGACCAACAGGTCTTCCAGAAGTGCGTCTATCGCCGGGCTCTCCCGCTGGCGGCCGTGATCTGGGTGGGGGAGCGCCGCATGTTCCTGGCCGACCTCGAGGTCATCCTCGCGCGCGGCGCCACCGACAGCGAGGTCGAGCTGCGGGCGGTGATGGGCGAGTTCGACAACCGGTGCCGGCTCGAGCGGAGCATGCGACGCCCGATGTCCCGGATGCGGGTCAGCGGCGCGCGTCTGAGCCGCCTGTCCAGCGGCCTCCTGCCGTTGATCAAGCCTCCGGCGCCGTCCCGGGTGGTGACCGGTCCGAGGCAGAGCCCGCAAGACATCGCGGCCCGTGAGGGGACGGAGAACCGCGACGCGGGAGAGGACACCGGTGCAGTGGTGCGCCGGCTGGAGCGTTTCCATACCGACATCGCGGGCGGACGCCCCTCTCGGATGCGCTTGCCCGGCTCGGCATGGATCCCGGGGAAGCAGCGGCCCTGCTCGGACAACACCGGGCCGGTCGCCCGGAGCCGGGGTGGCTCCGCGCCCCTCTTGGGGAGCGCGGGCAACTCGACTGGCTTCGGAAGGAGAACGCACGGTTCTCCCGACCGGCTGCAGAGATGGGCGCCACGCTCTCGGCGACACGGGGCGGCCGTTCACACGGTGGTCCCGGTCCGGTCCTTTCCAAGGAGACCCTCCACTTCGCCCGATAGCCGATCACCAGACCATGCCGCATCAAGATCCAAGGCCTTTGTACCGCAACTTCCACGAAGCGTTCTGTCATCGCCATGGATGTGACGCCGCCACGTTCGGGCGCAACGTGCTCTTCCGGTCGGTGCCCCCGACCCGCCTCCCGCTCGTCCTCTTCTTCTGGATCTTCGACCGGGCGATGTTCGCCGCGGACCTCGACATCATCCGCATGCTCGGTGACACGGTGACCCAAGAAGATTGCACGGCTCTGATGGACGAGCTGAACAACGCGAACCGGTTCGCCCCGACTTTCCTTCGGGGAACGTTGGGGATACGAGCTTCCGGCGGACGGTTGATGGCCCTGAGGAGCTCTCTCGACGGCCTGATCGAAACCACCGGGCACTGACCCGGTCGGAAGGCCCGCGGTCTTGGATTTCCGGACGAGCCCGCTTGCACGGAGCAGGGTCGGGAAGCGATGTTGCCCGCATCCATATGAGCAACGTGATGCGGGTCGGGATCATCGGGGGCGGATTGATGGGGCGCGAAGCCGCGAGCGCTTTCGGTCGGTGGTTCGTGCTGGAGGATTTCCCGGTGAAGGCCGAGCTCGTCGCGGTCTGCGATCTCCAGGACAAGCTGCTCGACTGGTTCCGGCAGGTCCCGACCGTGAAGCTGCTCACGAAGGACCACCACGAACTGCTCCGTTCGGCGGATGTCGATGTGGTGTACGTGGCGGTGCCCCACCACCTTCATGCCCCGATCTATCTCGACGTGCTCGCGGCGGGCAAGGACCTGCTGGCCGAGAAGCCGTTCGGCATCGACCTCGCGGGCGCTCGCCGGATCCGCGATGCCGCCTCGACCTCGGGCCGTTTCGTCCGGTGCAGCAGCGAGTTCCCGTTCCTGCCCGGTGCGCAACGCGTCGTGCAAGCGGCGCGGTCCGGCAAACTGGGCAAGCTCCTCGAGATCCGCTCCTGCTTCTGGCATGCGAGCGACCTCGATCCAGCGAAACCGGTGAACTGGAAACGCCAGGTGAAGACCTGCGGCGAGATCGGCGTGATGGGCGACCTCGGGATGCATGTGGTCCACGTCCCGTTCCGTCTCGGTTGGAACCCGAAACGGGTCTATGCCCAGCTCCAGAAGATCTACACGCAGCGTCCCGACGGGAAGGGCGGCATGGCGGAATGCGACACCTGGGACAACGCGATGCTCCATTGCGAAGTGGAGGTCGAAGGCCGTGAGGTGCCGATGCGGCTCGAGACCAAACGCATGGCGCCCGGCGCGACGAACACCTGGTCGGTCGAGGTGCTCGGGACCGATGGCGGTGTCCGTTACTCGACCGCGGAGCCGAAGTCGCTCTGGGTGTTCGAGCGCCACAAGGAGCAGCAGTGGAGCCGCATCGAGCTCGGATTCCAGACGCCGTTCCAGACGATCACCGGCGGCATCTTCGAACCCGGTTTCCCCGACTGCTTCCTCCAGATGTGGGCGGCGTATGCCGCCGAACGAGCCGGCGCGCTCGGGGACAAGTTCGGATGCGTGACACCGGACGAAGCGGTCCGGAGCCACGAATTGTTCGCGGCCGCCTTGCGATCCCACGCGACCAAGGCCGCCGTGGCGCTCTGAACCCGGTGCCGGCGCCCGCAGGGAACGGCGCAAACCTGGCCGATCCTCGAAGATGTCCCCGTCCGGGCGGCCCGGAAAACGAACCGGCGGCCACCGGACACCCCGCACGTGCAGAGATGGGTTGAGTGCGCAGTTCTTGCTCTCCACACGCACAAGCCAGGTGTCCGATAGCCGCTTAGGTTGAGAGGAGCTGTCCGAGTGCCAAATGGGTCGCATCTCAGTTCTGCGAACCGACTGGCACCACGGAAGATCTTTGTCGCTGCCGCTGAGCGAAAACCGCCCATCCGGTGCGCACTTAACCTCTCGGCACGGAGACCTGGGTCCGCCCGGCCCCCACGGAGGCCCTGTCGACGAGGATCTTGAGGATCACGGCCCTCCTGTTTTCACCTTCAACGCCGGGCATTTTCACCTAACCTCCGGGCGTGACGTTGATCGAGCAGATGACCCAGTTGGCCCGGCAAGCCAAAGCAGCTTCCCGCGAACTGGCCCGGTTGGAGACCTCCGAAAAGGACCGGGCATTGCGCGCGATGGCCGATGCTTTGGAGGCCGCCGGCCCCGAGCTCCAGGCCGCCAATGCGAAGGACCTCGAGGTCGGCCGCTCGTTGGCGCTCTCCGCGGCCATGCTCGACCGCCTCGCTCTCGACCCGGAACGCATCGCCGCCATGGCCGCGGGACTCCGCGAGGTCGCGGCGTTGCCCGACCCGGTCGGCCGTGTCCTGGACGATCGCACCCGCCCCAACGGCCTCCGGTTGCAGAAGATCGCCGTCCCGCTCGGTGTCGTCGTGATCATCTACGAATCGCGTCCGAACGTGACCGCGGATGCCGCGAGCCTCTGCTTCAAGACGGGCAACGCCACGATCCTCCGCGGCGGGAAAGAAGCGCTGAACTCGAACCAGCTCATCGCCCGGACGATGATCGAGGCCGGGCGGTCCGCGCTCGGAGACCGCTTCCCGGTCCACGCCGTCCAGGTCGTGCCCACGACCGATCGCGAGGCCATCCCCGCCCTGCTCTCGCTCACGCAGTACGTCGACCTCTGCATGCCGCGGGGCGGCGAAGGATTGATCCGCGCCGTGACCGCGTGCTCCAAGGTGCCGGTGATCAAGCATTACAAAGGCGTCTGCCACGTCTTCGTCGACCGCGAGGCGGACCTCCCGATGGCCGTCGAGATCCTGCTGGACTCCAAGGCGCAGCGCCCCTCGGCCTGCAACGCCGCGGAGACGCTGCTGGTGGACCGCCCGGTCGCCGCGCGGTTCCTGCCCGAAGCCGCGGCACGGCTCGGCGCGAAGAAGGTCGAGCTCCGTTGCGACGCCTCGTCGCTGGCCTTGTTGGAGCCGCTGGCCTCCGCCGGCTCGGTCCGACTCGTCGCCTCATCGGACGCGGATTATTTCAACGAGTACAACGACTACGTGCTGAACGTGCGGGTCGTAGACGGGCTCCAGGCCGCGGTGGACCACATCCACCACTACGGCTCCGCGCACAGCGACACCATCGTCACCGCGGACGAGCCGACGGCGCGGCGGTTCTTGGCCGACGTCGATTCGGCGGCGGTCTATTGGAACGCCTCGACGCGCTTCACCGACGGCGCCGAGTTCGGGCTCGGCGCCGAGATCGGCATCAGCACCGACAAGCTGCACGCCCGCGGCCCGATGGGCCTGGAAGAGCTCTGCAGCTACAAGTGGAACGGCACCGGGACGGGCCAGGTGCGGAAGTAGCCGCCGGCCGAGGGTTTTCGCGCTGGGCGACGTCCGGCGGCCCGGACACCATGGGGCCCATGATGCGCCGCGCCTTCACGTTGATCGAGTTGTTGGTCGTGATCGCCATCATCGCGATTTTGGCCGGGATGCTCCTGCCCGCTCTCGGCCGGGCCAAGGCCAAGGCGCAGGGGGCCGCCTGCCTCTCCAACCTGAAGCAGCTCCAGCTCGGCGGGCAGCTCTACTCGGACGACCACGTGGACCGCTACGTGAACAACCACGGCGTCGGCGAGACCCGCGCCAAACGGCAGAACTGGGTGAACCACGTGCTCAACTGGGAGGACAACGAGGAGAACACCAACATCGTCTATCTCACCGACGCGCTGCTCGGCCGCTACGTCGGCCGGTCCGTGCCGGTGTTCAGATGCCCGTCGGACACGTCGCGGTCGTCGGTCGGTCCCCGGACGCGGAGCTTCTCGATGAACTCCTTGGTCGGCGACCCGGGCGAGCTCACCAACAAGTTCAACCCGTCGTTCACCCAGTTCTTCAAGGACACAGCGGTGACCGCGCCGGCGAACACGTTCGTCTATCTCGACGAACATCCGGACACCTTGAACGACGGCTTCTTCATGAACCGGCTCGAGGAGACGCCGAAGTGGGGCAACCTCCCGGCCAGCCACCACGACGGCGCGGGCAATCTCGTCTTCGCCGACGGCCACACCGAGACGCATCGCTGGGCGGTGACCACCGGGACCTCGTCGACCCTCCGCCCGAACGTGAAAGGCGGCGCCGGCGGCATCTTCGTCGTCGACGTGCTGACCGATTGGGACTGGCTCAAGGAGCGGACGAGCGTCGTCCACCGGTGAGCCGGAGCGGGGACGTGCGGAAGAACACGTGCTCGGGGCGGTCCACGCTCCACGCGGTGCCGCTCGTCGTTTCATCGACTGACTTCCTGGACCGCGAACGGTAATCTTCCTGCTCGATGAAGATCGATTCCCATCAGCATTTCTGGAGCTACGACGCCGCGCGGTACCCGTGGATCCCGGCAGGATCGCCGCTCCAGCGCGATTGGCTGCCGGAGGACCTCGGACAGCTCCAACGACCGCTCGGGTTCGACGGGTCCATCGCGGTGCAGGCGCGCCAATCGCTGGAGGAATCGCGCTGGCTGCTCGCGCTCGCCGACGCGGATCCGCGGATCAAGGGCGTCGTGGGCTGGGTCGATCTCCGGTCCGAGCGCGTAGAGGACGAGCTCGCCGAGTTCGCGACACATCCCCGTTTCGTCGGTGTCCGCCACGTCGTGCAGGACGAACCGGACGACGGGTTCATGCTGCGGCCGGAGTTCATGCGCGGGATCGGCAAGCTGCGGCAGCACGGGCTGACCTACGACCTGCTGGTCTTCCCCAAGCAACTGCCCGCCGCGGTCGGTCTGGCGAAGCGGTTCCCGGAACAGCCGTTCGTGCTCGACCACATCGCCAAGCCCTTCATCAAGGCCGGCACCTTGTCGCCCTGGCGCGAGCAGGTCCGCGAACTCGCCACGTTCCCCAACGTCTGCTGCAAGGTCTCCGGCATGGTCACCGAGGCGGACCATCGCGGGTGGCGTCCCGCGGACCTGTCGCCGTATGTCGATGTCGTGGCCGAGGCGTTCGGCGAGGACCGCCTGATGTTCGGATCCGATTGGCCGGTGTGCCTGCTGGCGGCGAGCTACGAACAGACCTTCGCGGCCGTCCGCGACCACGCGGCGTGGGCTTCGCCGTCGGCGAAGGAGAAGTTCCTCGGCGGGAACGCGGCGCGCTTCTATCTCGGCCGGAGACGGGGCACCGGGCCGGAGTCGTGACGCGCGATGGATGAAAAAGCCTCCGCCGTTGCCACGGCAGAGGCTCTCGTCCGGGATCCGTGGTGCCGCTCAGAAGCGCACCGAGATGCTGGTGGTGACCACGTAGTCGGCGAACGCGGCGTCGCCGTGGACGTCCGTGCTCTGGCCGGCCACCGGGTTGGCGACGCGGTACGCGGAGGCCTGTTCATCGGCGAGGCTGCGCTCGCGGTTGCGGTAGAGCGCGAACGGGACGTTGATGTTGAACGTGAAGCGTCCGCGGGCCAGCTGGATGCCGGGGTCGATCGCCACCGCGAACCCGGGCCGGCGGAAACCGTCGCTGTCGCCGATGATGTCCTCCACCGGCACGCCCTCGATCCGGCCGGCCAGGCTCACCGACAGCCCCCAGCTCGGGACCAGCAAGAAGTTGAGTCCGCCGCGGGCGAAGTACTGGTCCGGGATCGACTGGAGATGCTCGTAATAGGACGCCGCGCTCGGCAAGGCGGTGACGGTGCCCGGAACCGCGGTGGTGTTGTCCCGCCAGGTGAGCGTGCCGTTCTGGTTCTCCGGGTTGATCAGGTACGAGGCCTGGAGGAACGCCTCCGTGCGAGGAAGGATCTCGCGGTAGGCGTTCAGCTCCACGCCCACGCCCCAACCGCCGTCGCCCGGCTGGATCGATTGATCCACGTTCCGGACGATCGGGCCGCCCAACGTCGGGAAGGTGTCGGTCACGTCGTCCGCGCCGGTGGGCATCTTGAGGCCGAGCCCGAGCTGGATGTTGCCTTTCGGCATCTTCGCCGGATCCCACAGCCAGACGTAGCCGGTGAGCCGCGCATCGCCGATGCCGCTCGCGTGGGTCTCGTAACGGTAGGAGTTGTGGTTCGTCGGAGCCTTCTGCGAACGGTCGGAGAACACGAGCGGCAAGGTGAACGCCGCGCTCAACCGGGGGGTGAAGGCGTACTGGATGCCGAGGTCGATGAACTGCGAGTGGTTGATCACCTCGTTCGCTTGGACGAGCTGGCGCTGGGTCTGTTCCTCGTCACCGACGAAGTGCCGGTGCGAATGGAGATAGCGGTGGGACACGCTGGCGAGCCAGTTGCCGGCCATCAGACCGGAGTCGCCCGACATCGCGCTGCCATGCGGATGGATCATGCAGGAACTGCTGCCGCGGACGACGACGCAGCCTTGGGCCATGGCCGGGTCGAAGGAGCCGGTGGCGAAGAGAACCACGGAAAGCCCGCCGGTCAGGCCAGCGACGGCACGAAGGGTGGTGTGCAAACGATTCATAGGTGTGGCGTAAAGATAACGCCACGCCGCCGGACCGTTGCGGGATCGGGGCGGATCGCGGAAGAGCGGGGCGAGCTGCCGGATCTCCGGGGCGGACCGCCTCCGCCGGAGGTTCACATCGCCCGGGAGGTCCGGCTCCGGACGCGCAAGCTGTGACGCCCCGCGGCCCGGGACAACGTGCAGGCTCCACCGAACAGCTCGCCGAGCCGCTCCGAGGTGAGCGTGCGGCGCAACCCGCCCGAGGCCGTCACCGCACCGGCGCGGAGCAGCAGCGCATGGGTGAAGACCGGGGTGATCTCCTCGACGTGGTGCGTCACGAACACCAGCGTCGGCCCGTCCGGGGTCCGCGCGAGCCGGCCGAGGAACTGGAGGAAATGCTCGCGAGCGACCGGATCGAGGCCGGCGCACGGTTCGTCGAGGATCAACAGCTTCGGACGGGCCATCAGCGCGCGGCCGATCAGCACGCGCTGCCGTTCGCCTTGGCTGAGCACGGCCCAGGGACGGTCCGCGAGATGGCCGCACTCGGTGAGGGCGAGCAGTTCCTTGGCCCGCGCCCGGTCGGCCCGGGACGGTGTGCCCCAGAAGTCGATCATCGCGTGCTTGCCGCTCGCCACCGTGAAGAGCGCGGGCTCGGGATCGGCCATCATCTGCCGGACCGACGAGCTCACGAGACCGATCTGGGTGCGCAGCGCGCGCCAATCGGTCTCGCCGTAGCGGTGGCCCAGCAGCGTGATCTCGCCCGACGTGGGCATGAGATAGCCGGTGAGGGCCGCGAGCAGGGATGTCTTGCCCGAACCGTTGGCGCCGAGCACGACCCAATGCTGGCCGGGTTCCACGCGCCACGAGAGGTCGCGCAAGATGACCGTGCCGTCGCGGACGATGGTGAGCCCGCTGATGTCCAGGACCGGGACGCTCACCGTTTCCCGTAGATCCGGTTGGCCTCTTCGAGCGTCTCCTTCGAACCGATGTCGTACCAGACCCCGGGCACGCTCCAGGTGAGCACCGGGACGCGCGGGTAGAGCCACTGGATGAGGCGGCCCGGCTGGTCCGGGTTGTTGCCCTCGGCGACGTACTGGCGGATCAGCGGGAGAGTGGCCCGCGGATAGTAGTAGAGCGCGATACCGATGAGCGTGCTCGCCGGATCCTGCGGCTTCTCGACGAAGCTCGTGATGCGGCCGGTCGCGTCGGTGTCGACGACGCCGTACTTCTTCGCGAGGTCGAGCGAACCGACGTCATGGATGCCGAGGACCGGCTGGCACTTCTCGCGGCAGAAGATGCCGAACTTCTCGATCGACTGGCTGAAGAGGTTGTCGCCCGCGACCACGATGAGGTCGTCGTCAACCTGCTCGCGGTCGAGCACGAGGGCGA
>CAIWVP010000135.1 GCA_903916195.1 uncultured Verrucomicrobiota bacterium
CCTCCGCGCCGCTTTCATTTTTCGGTGAGCCGGTCCGGTCCCATCGGGCCGGAGCCGGTATCACCCGCGGATTCAGTCCTTGGCCGCCAGCAGCGCCTCACGCTTCGCCTGGGGGCGTTTGCCCTTCTTCTTGACGGCCTTCGGCTCCTTCGCGCCGGACGAGGCCTTCCCCTCGAGCTTCTTCAGCGCGACCTTGAGCTTGGCCGCGCTCTTTGAAGCCTTGCGCGCCGCGGCCTTGGCGACTTTGGCGAGTTGCTTCGTCCGCTTCGACGTCTTGCGCGCGCTCTTCAGGTCCGCTTTCGCCTGCCGGTGCGCGACGAGCGCGGCCTTCTCCAGGTGGGACGCGGTCGCGACATCCGTCTGCGCGGCGGCGAGGTCGGTGCGGATCTGCTGGAGGGCGAGGGCGAGTTTGTTCGGCTTCATGCGATGGGAGATGTCTTTCCCCTTTTTAGGGGAGACGAGTTGTGCAGCAGTGAACCACCCGGTCCAATGTCACAGCAAGGTCACGATTGTTACATATAAGTTACGAGAATCCCCAAAGTTGGGCGCTCCGCCGTCGACCGCCCGGGGCAGATCGGCCGCGGATCAGCGCCGGGCAGCGAGCAACGCCGGAGCCCCGGGCCTGACGAAATCGGGCATCGGTTGCCGGAGCGTGTCCACCGCCGCGCGGGCCGATCCGTCGTCGCGGTACAGCGTGATGGCGACGTGCCGGTTCTCGCGGATGCACTCCTTGATGGCCTCGGGATCCTTCTCGCAGTGGAGCAGGGTCTTCCAAGACTCGATGTGCTTCGGTTTGTGGAAATCGCTGTTGGCGATGAAGCGGAGGCGTTTGTGGCCGATGGGGGTGAACAGATCGTTCCGGTTGGCGATCTCCCACGCATCGATGAGCGGGGCGAACTTCTCGTGGTTCTCCCAGAGGTAGAGCGTGTTCTTGCCCCACTCGCTCTTCATCACGTGCGGATGCGAGGCGACGGCGAGACCGCCCTGGGCGTGGATCTGGGCGATGGTCTCGGGCAGGTCGAGCGCGGCGTCGATCGGCGAGCGCAGGTCGATGCCGAGCAGATGCGCGGACGACTTCGAAGTGAGGCCGTCCTTGTTGAACTCGATCCCCGCCATCAGGACCATCGAGTACTTCCGCCAAGCGCGCTTCCGTTCCCGCTCCAGCACATCGAAGTACTCGGCCAACTGCGACGGCGCGAGCGTGAGGTTGGTGAGGCGGACGAGCTTGCCCAGCAACCGGCGCGGATCGGCGAGGTGATCGGTGACACAGAGACAATCGAACCCGCGGCGGCCGTAGAAATCGACGAGGTCGGGGACGGAGAGCTTGCCGTCGGAATAGTTCGTGTGCGTGTGGAAATCGCACAGGAGCATCTTCGGCTCGCCGGCCAGGACGGCCTGCGCCGGACGCAGCGGGCTGCGGTCGTGTCCGTCGCCGAAGAGCGGGAGGGTCTTGCGCGGACGATCACTGGAAGCGCAGGCATCGAGCACCAGCTCCGCCAGCCGGATGGCGGCATCGGGCCTGGCGAAGGCGGAGATGTTCTCGCGCCACTCGTTCCAACGACGTCCGTGGTGGCGGAAGGCGTCCTCCACCAGCCCGGCGATCTCGCGACGATGTTGCGCGACCGCGCCGAGACCGTTCTCGGTGACGAGCCGCGCGTTGCCCTCTTCTTGGCCGGGAAGGATGTGGTTGAGGATCAGCGGGCACCGGGCCGCGATCGCTTCCTGCACGGTGGCACCGCCGGCCTTGGTGACGACGAGGTGCGAATCGACCAGCAGGCGCGGCATCACGTTCGTCCAGCCGAGCAGGCGGACGCGGTCGGCCACCTTGCGCGTCTGCTCGGCCAGCTTCGCCTTCAGCTCGGCGTCGCGGCCGCAGGTCACGGTGAGATGCGTGTCGGGCAGCTCGAGCAGCTCGTCGATGGTGCGCGCCGCCTTCTTCTTGTTGTGGTTGACGATGACCAGGATCCGCTTGGCGCTCCCGGGCCCGGGCGGCAAGACCTCGATGCCGGTCAGCTCGGCGAAGCGCGGGCTCACCGGGAACCCGAGCGCCTTCACCTTGTCGGCGGGGACGCCACCGGCGCGGAGGACGGCGGCGGTGGCCTCGTTGCTCACGATCCACAGGTCGCTCGGCGCGCGCCACCAAAGGGCGTTGGCGGTGATCGAATCGGTCACCACCGAGATCAAGCGGAACGGGCGTTCCTGATGGTCACGGAACAGTTGTTGGATCAGCGGCGCGTAGATCGGGTAGGTGGTGACGACGCAATCCGGCTCGGTCGTGCGCAGGACGTCGGCAAGATGCTGGCGGAGTCGGGCGAGCCCGACCTGTCCGTCGGGATGCGGCCAGGTCGTCGAGTTGAGCCAGCCATAGATGCCGTTCCAGACGAACGGCGCGTGGTCGAGGACCTTGAGATAGGTGTTCTTGACGAGCGTGTTGAGCCGGCCGTAGGCGCTCTCGAGCAGGTCGAGGACCTCGACCTGGACGTCGTCGGACGCGAGCTCCAGGGCCTCGCGCAGGTTGCGTGCGGCGGCGTTGTGGCCTTCTCCGAAACCGGCGGTGAGGATCAGCACCTTTTGCATCGTTTCGTTCGATACGCTGCGACGAGCCGGTGACGACCGCAGGACGCTCGCGTTAAGAACTGTCCACGATGCAGTCCGGGCGCCCGCTTCCGGCGTGAGCGGCCAGCGACCGGGTCCGATGTCCCGGCGGATGCCACCCGAAGCGGCGCCCCTCCGTGTCGCGGTCCACCGACCTACCGTGACACCGCCGACCGGTCGGCCGGGTGGGCGACGATCCCCGGGCACCTCGCGCGAGGCGGCGTCCGCGGACCGCCGATCCGCGAGACCGAGATATCGGACCCTGCTCCGGCCTCCCGGTCCGTGATGGTCACTTCGGCGGCAGATCTTTCCGCGGGAACAAGGGCAACGGCGCGCCGATCGGGTGGCCGGGCGGGAGGCCGCCCCAGGCTGTGAGCTTCCAGCTGCTGGGCGACCCGGTGAGGTTGAGCTGCGCGAAGATCTTCTCCGAGGTGCCGGGGATGAACGGCCAGAGCAGCACCGCCAGCACGCGACAGGTCTCGACGAGGTTGTAGAGCACCTCGTCGAGGCGCGCGGCTTGCGCGGGATCCTTGGCCAGGCTGAAAGGCTTGGTCTGCTCGACGTAGAGGTTGGCGCGGTTCACCAAGGTCCAGATGCTCACCAGAGCGCCTTGGAGATCGTTCGCGCGGAGGTGGTCGCCGGTCGCTTGGACGGCGACCACGACCTCGGCCGCGAGCTCGTCCGAAGCGGTCGGCACCACGCCACCGCGGTACTTGTTCAGCATGTTCAGCGCCCGGTTGAGCAGGTTGCCGAGACCGTTCGCCAGTTCGGCGTTGTAGCGCGCCTTGAAGCCGTCGTCGGTCCAATTGCCGTCCGGCCCGATGCCCAGCTCGCGGACGACGTAGTAGCGGAAGGCGTCGAGACCCCATTCAGCGATGACGGCGACCGGGTCGACCACGTTGCCGGTGGATTTGCTGAGCTTCGCGCCGTCCTTCTGCCACCAACCGTGGACGAGCAACGTCTTCGGCAACGGCGCGCCGAGCGCCTTCAACATGATCGGCCAGTAGACCGCGTGGAACTTGAGGATGTCTTTGCCGATGACATGGACGTCGGCCGGCCAGAGCGACAACCCGGGATGCGGCGCGGAGATCGCTGGACCGGAAGCGCCCAGCGGATCCAGCGCGCCGGGATCTCCGAGCGCGGCCGGCACGGAGAAGTAGTTCACCAGCGCATCGAACCACACGTAGGTCACGAAGGCCGGATCGAAAGGCAACGGGATGCCCCAGCTCAACCGCGCGACGGGCCGGGTGATGCAAAGGTCTTCCAGCGTCTGCGAGCGGAGGAAACCGAGCACCTCGTTGCGGCGGTAATCGGGCTGGATGGATTCCGGATGCGACTCGATGTGCCCGATGAGCCACTGCTGGTGCTGGCCGAGCTTGAAGTACCAGTTCTCCTCCACGAGCTCGTTCACCTGCCCCCACTTGGGGTCCCAGGTGCCGTCGGGATTACGGTCCTTCTCGGTGAGGAAGGTCTCCTCGCGCACCGAGTAGAAGCCCGTGTACGCCGCTTTGTAGAAATGCCCCTCGGCATGGAGTTTCGTGAGGATGGCCTGCACGACCTTCTGGTGGCGCGCATCGGTGGTGCGGACGAAATCGTCGTTGCTCAGGCCGAGCGTCTTGGTGAGCGCGACCCACTCTTCGGCGAGGCGGTCGCAATAGGCCTGCGGCGTGAGGCCCTGGTCCTGCGCGGCCTGCTGGACCTTCTGGCCGTGCTCGTCGAGCCCGGTGAGGAAGAACACCTCTTGGCCCATGCTGCGCCGGGAGCGGGCGATGACATCGGCCAGCACCTTCTCGTAGGCGTGGCCGAGATGCGGCGCGCCGTTGACGTAGTCGATGGCGGTCGTGAGGTAGAACCGTTTGCTCATGGAAGGGCGACACTGGGCGAAAGCGCGAGCGAAGTCCAACCGCCGCAAGCCTTGACCGGCGTCCCTCGCCCATGTCTCCTCTGGCCGCGCGGAGAGGTGGCCGAGTGGCTGAAGGCGCTGGTTTGCTAAACCGGTTTACGGACAAAATCCGTAACGGGGGTTCGAATCCCCCCCTCTCCGCCAATCGATTTCAACTCGTTGCTCTGCAACGAGTTGTTTCGTTTCCAGCCTGAGCGTTTTGGAGCGATCCAGAATCGCATCCAGAATAGGTTCGAGGATGTCGCCGAGCGTGGGGACGCGCTTTGCCTCGAACTTTCCCTGCGGCCGACCAATCCGGAGACGCCCTCAATGGCTCACGCGGCTGCGGTTGTTTTCCTCGGTGCGGGCTTTTCGCGGGCGTTGCCGAATTGTCCGGCGCGTCTTCTTTTCGTGGTCGTAGCCAGCGGTCTTTCCCAGCTTTCCACCTTCGCCGGTGGTCGATGTCCGAAGCGCGCTGCGGATTCGATGCCTTCGGGCGAGGAACAAGCGAAGGACGTCCGTCCGCCACCCCGCCGCCACCCAGCAGACCCTGCACGAGTTCCTCCCCGCAAACTGGAAGCCCCTGCCGCTCTGAATCACACGGACTCACCGGCTCCGCATCCTCCCAAGAAATCTCAGCCAGGCAACAGGGGCACCGAGCGTTCACTGCGCTTCCGCAAGATGGACCTGTATGTCCATGACCCTCACGCCCCACCGTGTATACCGGCGCTGCACGTGTCGCTTCCACTTCACCCCACCGTCACCGTGACCAACGTCATCGTGTCGTTGCCGAAGATGTCGATGACCTTCACGGCGATGACGTAGCGGCCCGGCTTCGCGTAGGTGTGGGTGGCGCTGGTTAGTTCCAGTTCCCGGTTTTGGCGGGTGCGGAAGCTCTGCCATTCGTTCTCGAAGATGTAGGCACCAGTCCAGCGTTCCTCAAACTCGAGCAATTCCTCGCCTGCCATCACCACACCGGGGAGCGCGCCTTCCACGCCCATGGTCTTCGCCATCTTGATGATCTCCTTGCGGCTCTCGTAGTGGAAGTCCACGGCCCAGTAGTCTACCCAATCGGTCCACTTTTTAGTGAGGATGTCGCGGCGGACGATGCCGTCTTTGTCCTTGGTAAATTTCGCGAGCTGCCCGGCGTCGCACACCACTTCGCTTTTGCCCGCCTTCATCTCGGCGGTGATGGCATCCACCAGCCCTTGCGAGTAGTGGACGGAGAAATCCGTCAGCTCCACGGCCAGCGAGAGTTTGTTCTTCTTGTCGTAGCGCGGCGTGGCCTCCACATACGCGATGTCGGCAAAGCGCACTTGCCCCTTCTCCACGGCGCGCTTGTCGAAGACCTCCGGCGGGATGGTCTTCGGGGCGATGTCGATGCCTTTGCCTTTGGCTTCCTCCAGCACGGCGGGGAAGAGGCCCATCTCAAACTCGAAGGCCAGCACGTCCACCCGCGACGCCCCGCGCTTGCGACATTCCGTGATGACTTCCTCCACGAACAGCCGCCCCACGGGCAGGTTGATCGGGCCGACGACCACGAGCCGCCCAGCGTTCTTGCCGTGGAAGAAGGCGGCGTCCGGCAACGGCTCGGCGCGGTAGGCTTTCAGGATCAGATCGCGGAACTCCTGTTCCTTCCGGGCGAGGGCCTGCTCCTTCTTTTTGCCGGTGAGCCGCCCGGCGACGTTGAGATAGGCCTGGCGCTCGTAGCGGCCGAGGTTGAGCACCTCGAAGGCGCGGAACGGCTTGCCACCGGCCTTCAACTCGCGCTGCACCTGGATGAGCCGCTTGCGCGTGGTGTGGATTCCGAACTTGCCGAGGTCGGTGGCGATCCATTTGCGCCCGAGCTTTTCGGCGACGGCGGCGGTGGTGCCGCTCCCGCAGAAAAAGTCCGCCACCAAATCGCCTTCGTTGCTGCTCAGTTTGATGATGCGCTCAATCAAATCTTGGGGCTTCTGCGTGGAATACCCTGTCCGCTCATGCGCCTGCGGTTGAACCGTGTTGATGTCGAGCCACAAGTCTTGCAACGGAACGCCGGGCATTTCGTCGAGGTAACGCTTCTGGCGGGGAACTGTGCCGGGCTTCTTCTGCACGATTTGCCCCTTCGCATAAAGTTCGTGCATTCGCTTTTCACTGAACCGCCAGAACCGAGTAACGCCGAGAAACTCGTAGAACGGATTTCCTTTCGATGCTCCGCCCGGAGCGGTGATGTCGCCGAGTTGAAAACGGCGACCAGTCTCAGGCTCGATTTCTTTGTAGAACCCGTCTTCGTATTCCTTCGAGTAAGGCTGATACTGCATGTTCCAAGTGAAACGTTCCGACTTGGAGTAGAGCAGCACGACATCGTGGATTCGCCCCAGATGTTCCGAGCCTTGGCCGATGTCGCTGTGCGCGGTTTGTCGCCGCCAGATGATTTGAGGGAACTTCCGAAAACCCTGTTTTGCACGACGCCATCTTTCGCTGGGGTTTGTTGGGAACCTCTCTTGACGGCGTCGGGGGCGGATGAGAACCACGCG
>CAIWVP010000136.1 GCA_903916195.1 uncultured Verrucomicrobiota bacterium
ATCGCACCTCGGATCTGCGAGAAAGGAACGAGGGGCCACCCGTTGACCCAGAAACAGATGAAATCGAACCGCAAGAAATCCCGCGTCCGCTCCCGGGTCGAGCACGTGTTCGCCGTGATGAGCGGACAGGCGGGCCGGGTGTTCCTCAGATACATCGGCGCCGCACGGACGAAGGCTGCGGTCGTGATGATGAACCTGACCTACAATCTGGTACGCTACGAGCAGATCGTCCGGTTGGACCTGATGCCGCTGCGGGCCTGATCCGGGATCACATCCATATCTGATAAAATCCACATCTTGTGTCGTCCGGCGCGTGGTTCTCATCCGCCCCCGACGCCGTCAAGAGAGGTTCCCAACAAACCCCAGCGAAAGATGGCGTCGTGCAAAACAGGGTTTTCGGAAGTTCCCTTGAGTCAACGCGCGACCTGCCGGGGATGGAACACGCTCTTGCCGCAGCGGCTCCACCGGCTACTTTCCCCGCGGTCCGCACGTAACAACACCTATCCATCCCGCCCATGCCCTTTGAACTCGCCCCTCTTCCCTACGCCCAGGACGCCCTCGAACCGCACATCGACGCCGTCACGATGGGCATCCACCACGGCAAACACCACAACGCCTACGTCACCAACCTGAACAAGGCCATCGCCGGCACCGCGCTCGAAGGCAAGACGCTCGAAGCGATCGTCTCCGACCTCGCCAGCGTCCCCGATGCCATCCGCGGCCCGGTCCGCAACAACGGTGGCGGCCATTGGAACCACACCTTCTTCTGGAACCTCCTCGCGCCCGGCGCGGGCGGCGCCCCGACCGGAGAACTGGCGACCGCGATCGATGCCGCGTTCGGCAGCTTCGACGCCTTCAAGGAGAAGTTCGAGGCGGCCGGTGTCGGACGCTTCGGT
The DNA here is from genome assembly GCA_903916195.1 of uncultured Verrucomicrobiota bacterium. Classification (GTDB taxonomy): domain Bacteria; phylum Verrucomicrobiota; class Verrucomicrobiia; order Limisphaerales; family UBA9464; genus CAIVQB01. The sequence goes on from CAIWVP010000136.1 coordinate 897, forward strand.
TCCGGCTGGGCGTGGCTCGTCGTCAACGGCGGCAAGCTCGAGGTCGTGTCCACCGCGAACCAGGACTGCCCGCTCATGGGCAAGGCGGTCGCCGGCTGCGAAGGCACGGCCCTGCTCGGCGTCGACGTCTGGGAACATGCCTACTACCTCAAGTACCAGAACCTCCGCGCCGCCTACCTGAAGGCCGTCTGGAACGTGGTCGATTGGAACAAGGTCGCCGCGCTCCACGCCGCCGCGAAGTGAGCCGTTCCCAGCATCCCGCCGACGGTCCCGTCCGCGCCGCCCGGTTTTCCGGGCGGCGTCTTCGTTCCGCGAGAACCGGCGGTCGCCCTTGCCGGCCGGCTTCCTGACGTGCGCGCCGCATGGATGCCGAAGCTTCACCCGTCGCCGCCTGGTTCGGCCGGAAGTTCGGCGCACCGACGCCCGCGCAGTCGGCGGCGTGGCCGTTGATCGAGGCGGGCCGGAACGTGCTCGTGGTCTCGCCCACCGGCACGGGCAAGACCTTCGCGGCGTTCTTCCAGGTGCTCGACCAACTCGCGCGCGAGCACGCCGCCGGGACGTTGCACGAAGGCGTCCACTGCCTCTACCTCTCGCCGCTGCGCGCGCTGGGCCACGACCTGGAGAAGAACCTCGCCGGCCCGCTGCGCGAGATCTACGGCGACGCACCGCCGATCCGTGTCGGCCTGCGTTCCGGCGATACCGGACCGAACGAACGCGCGCGGCAGTTCGCGGCCCCGCCGCACCTGTTGCTCACCACGCCGGAGAGCTTGGCGGTGATGCTCAGCCAGCCGAAGTGGACGCCGGTGCTCGCGATGGTCCGCTGGGTCATCATCGACGAGATCCACGCGCTGGCGGAGAACAAGCGCGGCGTCCATCTCAGCCTGAGCCTGGAACGGCTCGACGCGCTGAAATCCGCCGGCGCGATCCCGCTCCGACGCATCGGGCTCTCCGCGACGGTCGCGCCGCTCGACGATGTGGCGCAATTTCTGGTCGGCACCGAGGGACGCTGCGAGGTCCTCGACATCTCGAGCGCCAAGCGTCTCGACATCCGGCTCTACACGCCGTTGCAGAAGGACCCCTACCCGCTCGCCGGTTTCAGCGGCGTGCGGATGATCCGGGCCTTGGCGAAGCTGGTGCTGAAGTTCCGCACCACGCTGGTCTTCACCAACACGCGGAGCGGCGCGGAATCGGCGACCTTCCGGCTCAAGGAGGCCTTGCCCGACCTGGCCGACCGGATCGAGTGCCATCACGGCAGCCTCGACCGCGACCTCCGGCTCGATGTCGAGGACCGCCTCAAGCGCGGCGAGCTCCGCGCGGTCGTCTGCTCCACGTCGCTGGAGATGGGCATCGACATCGGAAGCATCGACCTCGTCGTCATGCTCTCGACGCCGAAGGGCGTGAGCAAGGCGCTCCAGCGCACCGGCCGCGCCGGCCACAGCATCCACGAGCTCAGCCGCGGCCTGCTTATGGCGACGAACGTCAACGACCTCGTCGAGTGCTGCGCAACGGCCCGGCTCGCGCGGCGCGGGCATCTCGACGCGCTCCGCTTCCCCGAGGCGCCGCTCGATGTGCTCGCCCAGCACCTGATGTCGATGGGCTGCCTCGGCGAGACCGCCTGCGACGACGCGTTCCAGTTGGTGCGGCGGGCGTGGCCGTACCGGGACCTCGCCCGGGCCGAGTTCGACGCGGTGCTCGATTATCTCGCCGGCGGCGGGAAGTCGCTGCGGCGGCAGTACGAGGACGTCTTCGGCAAGATCGTGCTGGACGAGGCGCGCGGCGTGTTCGAGGCGCGGCCGGGCGCGGTGCGCCGCGATTTCCTCCAGAACGTGGGCACGATCCCGGGCGACGGCGTCGTCCACGTGATGCTGCGGTCGTCGTCGCTGGGCACGGTCGAGGAAGGGTTCATCAACGGGCTGAGGCCGGGCGACGTGTTCATGCTCGGCGGTCGCGCGCTGCGTCTCGAGCGGGTCGGCATGATGCAGGCCTGGGTCCAGCGGGCCGACGGAGCGACACCGACGATCCCGCGCTGGGGCGCCAACAAGATGCCGCTCTCCAACCGCGTCGGCCGCGAGATCATCGCCTTCCGCGGCGAGCTGCGCGCCCGGCTGGAAGCGATCGACTTCAACCGGTCGCCCTCCCTCATCCCATGGATCGCCGGGCGGCTGGAGTGCGAGGAGCCCAACGCCGCGGTGATCTTCCGCATCCACGCCGCGCAACATCTGTGCAGCGAGATCCCCACGGCGGGACGGTTCGTCGTCGAGGAGCTGGTCGGGGACCCGGAGCCGTCCACGGAGACCGCATCGCGCCCGACCCGTGTGGCGAAGCCCGAGGGACGGACCGCCGCGGGGCGGGCGGACACGCTGCTGCTGCCGCTTACGGCATCGCGTCCGCCGGCGGCGCGGACCGGGCCCGCGCCTTCCCCGCCTTCCCCGCCGGTCGCGCCGACGTCGCGCACGCGGCGCTACTTCTTCCATTCGTTGGTCGGGCGGGCGGCGAACGACGCCTTGGCCCGCGTGGTCGCTTCGCGGATCTCGCGGTTGCGGGGCGGCAACGCGGTCGCCACGCCGGACGACTACGGGTTCGTGCTCGCCGTGTCGGAGGAGCAGCGCCTGACCGCCGCGGATCTGCCCGGGCTGTTCGCCCCCGAAGGGTTCGCCGACGAGCTGGACCGCTCGCTGGACCGCTCCGCGTTGCTCAAGCACCACTTCCGCAACGCGGCGCAGACCGGGCTGATGGTCTACCGGAACCATTTCGGCGAGGCGAAGTCCGTGCGGAAGCTGCAATGGAGCACGGAGGTGATCTTCAACGTGCTGAGCGAGCACGAGCCCGACCACGTGCTGCTGCGCGAGGCCCGGCGCGACGCGGTCCACAGCTTCCTCGACGCGGGCGGCGCCATCGCCTTCCTCGAAGGGCTGCGCTCGGCATCGGTCCCCATCGTCTTGCGCACGGTCACCCAGGTGCCTCCGCTCTCCTTCGGCATGTACGCGACCCAGATCAAGGAGGCCCTGCAGGTCGAGGACCCCCAGGAGACCCTGGAGCGGCTCTATCGCCATTGGTGGACGCAGATCGAGGGCGACGTGCCGGGAGCGGAGCCGGCCGCTCCGGCCTGAAGCGGAGGTTCGCCACTTTACATGCCGGCGCGGTCGCCCACCTTCCCGGCATGATCGTCCGCTCTTGGGTCCTGCTCGTCGCTTCGTGGCTGTCCGCCGTCGTCGCGCTGGCCGGTCCGCTCACCCGCGTCGCGAACACGACGCTCAAGCTGCCCGAGATCCCGGGATCGTTCGGCTACCGGTTGGTCGAGGCGTTCCCGGGGCTCGGTGTGACGCCGGTGGCGATCACCGCGCCGCCGGGAGAGACAAACCGGCTCTTCTTCGTCGAACCGTCGGGCAGGATCCGCGTCCTCACCGACTTGTCCAAGACGGGCCCGGCCGCCGTGTTCCTGGACCTGGTCGGCAAGACGGTCTCCGGCGGTGAACAAGGGCTGCTCGGCCTCGCGTTCCACCCGGGTCACGCGACCAACGGCCGCTTCTTCGTCCACCGCACGGTCACCGCGACGACCGCGGGCCGCACGAACAAGCTCCACGACCGTCTCAGCGAGTTCCGTGTCTCGGCGAACGATCCGGACCGCGCCGATCCGGCCTCGGAGATCGTCCTGTTCCAGCAACCCGACGAAGCGGTGAACCACAACGGCGGCGATCTCCACTTCGGGCCCGACGGCTATCTCTACGTCTCGCTCGGCGACGAAGGCGGCGGCAACGACCAGTTCTCCAACAGCCAGCGGATCGACAAGGACTTCTTCGCCGGGCTCCTGCGGATCGATGTCGACAACCGGCCCGGTTCGCTCCCGCCGAACCCCCATCCCGCGGTGGTCGGCAATTACCGCGTTCCGGTCGACAACCCGTTCGTCGGCGCGACGGCTTTCAACGCCGCGGCCGTCGATCCGGCGAAAGTACGGACCGAGTTCTTCGCCGTCGGCCTGCGCAACCCGTGGCGCTTCTCGTTCGATCCGGCGAACGGCGAGCTGTGGATCGGCGATGTCGGCCAGGACCGGTGGGAAAGCGTCGTCGTCACCCGCAAAGGAGCGAACCACGGCTGGGCCTTCCGCGAGGGGAACATCGCCGGCCCGAAGCCGGGCATGCCCGCGGGCTTCCTCACCGACCCGCGGTTCAACTATGTCCCGCCCGTGTTCGTCTACACGCACGGCTCCGGCACCGACAAAGGCAACTCGCTGACCGGTGGCCTGGTCTACCGCGGCTCGCGGCTCGCGCAACTGCACGGCGCCTACGTCTTCGCCGATTACGTGAGCGGCAACGTCTGGGCCCTGCGCCGGCAGGCCTCCGGCGCGCCGAGGAGCGAGCGCCTGCTCGGCAAGACCGGGATCGCCGCCTTCGGCACGGACCCTCGCAACGGCGACATCCTGCTCGCCGACGTCAACGGCAGCCGCGTCTGGCGGCTCGAATACGACGCCGTCTTCACCGGCGCGCCGCCGCCGTCGACCCTGGCCGACACCGGCGCGTTCACCGACGTCGCCTCGCTCACGCCCGCACCCGGGCTCGTGCCCTACGCGATCAACCAGCCGTTCTGGTCGGACGACGCGACCAAGCGCCGCTGGTTCTCGGTGCCGGGCACGGACCGCTTCCTCGGCCAAGGCGCGGACGGCGCGTGGACGGCTCCGGCCGGCACCGTCTGGATGAAGCATTTCGACATGGAGATGACCCAGGGCGTGCCGTCCTCCCTGCGCCGGATCGAGACGCGCTTCCTTGTGCGCAACACGAACGGCATCCACGGGCTGACCTATCGCTGGGATTCCGCGACCAACGCCGTGCTCGTCCCCGAGGCCGGCGCGGACGAGACCTTCACCCGTGTGGTCGACGGCGTCGCGCGGACGCAGACGTGGCGATATCCGGGCCGTGGCGAATGCCTCGCCTGCCACAACGCGGCCGCCGGCCACGCGCTCAGCTTCAACCCGGCCCAGCTCGACCGGGATTTCCCGTATCCGGGCGGCACGACCCACCAGATCGCGGCCCTCGCCGATGCCGGATACTTCGGCGACGTCCGGCCCGCGCCCCGCGGGTCGCCGCCCATCGCCGCGCTGGACGACGAGAGCGTCAGCGTCGAGTGGCGCGCGCGTTCCTACCTCGCGGTGAACTGCGCCCCGTGCCATCGGCCCGGCGGTCCCGGCGGCGGATTCTTCGACGCCCGGTTGGAGACACCGACCGCGCTGGCCGGCCTGGTCGACGGCGTGCTGAACGACGCCCGCGGCGATGACGCCAACCGCGTGCTCGCCTCCGGCTCGGCCGCGCATTCGGTGGTGCTCCAGCGTCAATCGGTCCGCGGCGCCGGCCAGATGCCGCCGCTCGCATCGTCCATCCCGGACGCGGCCGGTTCCCGGTTGATCACCCGATGGATCGAGCAGTTGGCGTCGGATCCGCCCGCGACAGCGGCGACGCTCACGCCGGTCGCGACCCTCGGAGGTCTCCGGTTGAAGATCCGCCAACCGGCCAACCAGACCGTGGGCCTCGAAGCGGCCGACCGGGTCGACGCGGCCATCTGGGTGCCGGTCGCGACCCCGGAGCCGGTGCCGTCGTATCCTGCCACCGCGCGCGAGATCGAGGTGACGCCGCCGGTCGACGAGCGGACACGGTTCTTCCGGACGCGATCGAGCAGGCCCTGACGGATATCAGGCGCGAACGCCGACCCATCGGGCCCGGGATCCGGGTGGCGGCCGCCGGGCCGGCCCGGCGTCGCGCGATCCGTGATTTTACGATCGCCGCGGCCGGTCGGAAGGCGCAGTGTCTTCCTTCGCCATGATCAAGCCCACGCGCCTGTTTTCCGTCCTTGCCGCCGCCGCGCTGCTCTGCGCCCGTGCCACGGCCGAGTCCACCGAGTTCACCAGCGAGACCATCTCCATCGGGGTCGTCGTCGCCGATGTCGAGAAGTCCGTCGAGTTCTACACCAAGGTCATCGGGATGAAGAAGACCGGCGGCTTCTCGGTGGATTCCGCCGGCGGCAAGCGCACCGGCCTGACCGACGGCGTCCCGGTGAGCATCACCGTGCTGAAGCTAGGCGACAGCAAGACCGCCACCGAATGGAAGCTGATGAGCTTCGGCAGACCGGCCTCCCATCCGAAGCAGAAGCATCTCCAGGACGACACCGGCATGCAGTACATCACCCTCCACGTGAAGGCGCTGAAGCCCATCCTCGAGCGGATCAAGGCGAACAACGTGAAGCTGCTCGGCGAGACACCGTTCCTCATGGGCGGCACCACCTATTTCACGCTCGTCCAGGACCCGGACGGCACCTTCGTCGAGCTGATCGGCCCGATGGAGTGACCCGCCGCGACCCGACCTCCCACCGCTGATCCCCATGAGATCTTTCCGACTGCTCCTCGCCGCCGCGCTCTTGGGTGCCGGCTTGACGGCCCCGCGCGGGCTCGGTGCCGAGACCGCCGCCGCGAGCGCTTCCGCTCCGCGGATCCGGGCGACGGCCACCGGGTTCCTCGCCTCGCTCACGGCGGAGCAGCGGAAGCTCGCGGTGTTCGCGGCCGACGATCCGGAGCGCAAGGACTGGAGCAACCTCCCTCACACGATCCATCCGCGGAAGGGCATCAGCATGGGCGAGCTGTCGCCGGAACAGCGGATCAAGGCGCATCACCTGATCCAGTCCGGGCTGAGCAGCCAAGGCTACCTCAAGGCCAGCGGGATCATGCAGCTCGACGAGGTGCTTCTGCATCTCTCCGGCCAGGACAAGTCCGACAAACCGATGTTCGGTCTGCGCTATTACTGGCTGTCGTTCCTCGGGGAGCCCGCCTCCGGGAAGCCGTGGGGCTGGCAGCTCGACGGGCATCATCTCGCGCTGAACTTCAGCCTGGTCGGCGACGAGGTCGCCGCCACACCGACCTTCATGGGATCCGATCCCCACGAGGTCCGCGACGGCGTCCATGCCGGATGGCGGGTGCTCGGCGCCGAGGACGACCAGGGCATCGCGCTGATGAGGTCGCTCCGCCCGGAACAGCAGAAGCAGGCGCTGCTCAGCGCCGTTGCGCCGGCCGACGTCGTCGCCGGCCCGGGCCGGGACAAAGCGCTCCCGAAGCCCGAGGGCCTGGCGTTCTCCGGGCTCGATGCCGGGCAGAAGACCGCGCTGATGTGGCTCGTCGACGAATACTTGCGGAACTACCGCCCCGACCTCGCCCATCAGCAGCTCGACCGGATCAACCGCTCCGGCTGGGACCAGGTGCGCTTCGCCTGGGCCGGCCCGGTCGGCCCGACGGAAGCCTACTACTACCGCATCCACGGCCCGACGGTGCTGATCGAGTTCGACAACAACCATCCTCCCGGGAGGAAGGACGGCCCGATCAACCACATCCATTCCGTCTACCGCGACCCGCAGAACGACTACGGCGAGGACCTGCTCAAGCGGCATCTGGAGCAGAGCCACGGCCAGAAAAAGTGATGGTCCGGCGGTGCCGTGGAGCGGCACGAGGACGGCTCGGCTGACCATCGCCCCAAAAAGTAGTCGACGCTCGCCCCGGTCAGGTGGCACGGACAATGTCGACATCGTTTCTGCTTATCCTGCCCGTTATGTCCGGCTCTTGCTCATCTCGTTCCGTCCTCCTCGTCGAATGCCCCGACCGCCCGGGGTTGGTCCACTCCATCACCGGAGTCCTGTTCCGCTGCGGCGCCAACATCGTCGGCAACCAAGAGTTCGTGGACCGCGCGGCGGACCGCTTCTTCATGCGGACGGAGTTCGAGGGCGGCGTCGACCGCGAAGGATTGCTCGCCGATCTCCGCGCCGTGCTGCCGGAAGGCGCGGAGGTGCGCCTGTCGGATTCGGGGCCCAAACGCGTGGTCGTGCTCGCATCGAAGGAGCACCACTGCCTCGCCGACATCCTGGTGCGGGATTCGTTCCGCGAACTCGACGCGCGCGTGCTCGCGGTCATCAGCAACCATGCGGTGCTGGAGCCGCTGGTCCGGAAGTTCGACCTGCCGTTCCATCACCTGCCCCACGGCGACCTGCCGCGGGAGGTCCACGAGGCGCAGGTGCTCGCCGCGGTGCGGCAGTACCAGCCGGACTACGTGGTGCTCGCGAGATACATGCGCGTGCTCGGGTCGTCCTTCGTCGCGGAGTTCCCGGCACGGCTGGTGAACATCCACCACTCGTTCCTTCCGGCCTTCGCCGGCGCGCGGCCCTACCACCAGGCCTTCGAGCGCGGCGTGAAGGTCATCGGAGCCACCGCTCATTTCGTCACCGACGAGCTGGATGCCGGCCCGATCATCGTCCAACAGGTCGTGCCGGTGGACCATTCGCACACCGCCGAGGAACTGGTGCGGTCCGGTCGCGATGTGGAGCAGATGGTCCTCGCGCACGCGCTGCGGCTGGTCTTCGAGGACCGCGTGTTCCTGAGCGGCAACCGGACGGTGATCTTCAGCTGAGGCCGCGGAGACGCGGGGCAAAGCAGGTCCCGCCGCAAGCCGCTCCGATCAGCCGGGCACCAAGCGCGCCCGCGCGGCCCGGACCCGTTGGACGGCCTCTTCGACCGTGGCGCCGGTCGCGGTGAGATGGCCCATCTTGCGTCCCTTGCGCGGCGATGCCTTGCCGTAGAGGTGGAGCTTCACCCGCGGGTCCGAGAGCGCCGCCGACCAATCGGGTTCCCCGCCGGCGGCGATCCAGATGTCCCCGAGCAGGTTGGCCATCGCGGCCGGTCGGCGGAGCTCGGTCGAGCCCAACGGCAGACCGCAGACCGCGCGGAGCTGCTGTTCGAACTGGCAGGTCACGCACGCGTCGAGGGTGAGATGCCCGGAATTGTGGGTGCGGGGCGCGAGCTCGTTGACCAGCAGGCGTCCGTCGCGGGTGACGAACAACTCGACCGTCAGCAAACCGACCACGTCGAGCGCCTCGAGGATCCCGCGGGCCAGGCGGACCGCCTCGTCGGCCATCGCCTCCGGGATCGCCGCCGGGGCGAAGGTGACGTCGAGGATGTGGTCGGCATGCGCGTTCTCGAAGACCGGGAACGCGGCGAACCCGCCGTCCGATGTGCGCGCGGCGATGACGCTGACCTCTTTGGAAAAATCCACGAACGCCTCGTAGATCCCTTCCGCGCCGGCCAACGCGGCGAACGCCTCCGGCAGCTCCGCGACGGACCTGAGCTTCTGCTGGCCCTTGCCATCGTAGCCGAAGCTCGCCGTCTTCAGCACCGCGGGAAGACCGAGGTCGCGGGCGGCGGCCTCCAGCTCGGCCAAGGTGGTGATCCGGCGGAACGGCGTGACCGGGAAACCGTGAGCCCCGAGGAACGTCTTCTCGCGCAACCGCTGCTGGGTGATGTGGAGCACCTCGCCCGCGGGCCGCACCGGCACGACCTCCGCGGCGGCCCGGCTGGTGGCGCTGGGGACGTTCTCGAACTCGAAAGTGACCACGCTCACCGCACGCGCGAAGGCACGGACCCGGTCGAGGTCCTCATACGGCGAGACCACCTCCACGTCGCCGACCTGCCCGGCGGGCGTGTCGCTATCGGGCGAGAAGATGTCCACGCGGTACCCGAGCCGGCGGGCCGCGATGGTGAACATGCGGCCGAGTTGGCCGCTGCCGAGCACGCCCAACGTGGCTCCGGGGAGGATCACACCTGCATTCATCGAGAGCCGCCAGCGTAGGAGCATGGAAGACCCGACGGCAACGCCCGTGTGACGAGAGGAGCGATCCGCAACGACGGACAGAGAATAGCCCGATACCTCGACACCTTGGCACCGCGGAGCGCAAAGACGCGTCGCGTCTCTTACGCCGACGAGATCGCCGCTTCGGATCGCACCTTGGCGGAGCGGGTGCGATCGGAAGGGGCGGACAGTCGTGGTGGTATGAGGGAAGATCCCGGTAGGCGTGCCCGAGGAGGTCGGCGGCTACTTCCTACCCATGGAGGTCGCTGGCAGGACAGATGGGGTCGCGCGGCAGCGCGGACCCTACCCAAGATGGTAGGGACGGGCTGCCGCCCGTCCGTGGATTCTTCCCGCGTCGTCGGGAGATCCGCCTTCAGGCACCTAGACTGCTCACCC
>CAIWVP010000137.1 GCA_903916195.1 uncultured Verrucomicrobiota bacterium
AGTGGTTGATACACTGAACACCATGATTCCAGGTCTGAACCCTTCCTTCTTTGATGATCTCTACTCCAGTGTCCCTCCCCCGAGGGAGCATATTGAACGCCAATAGGATACGGCCAAAATCTCAATGGTCTGCGTCATTCGGATTCGCCCATCTCGAACATGGACGGCAATTGCGCTTATACGTATGTCGACATTAAAAAACGGCGCAACGGTGCCGGGCAGTAATTCGAATTCACCCTCTCTTCTCGGCGGAAAATACGGTCTGCCGTTGACAAAGTGGTTATACAAATGTGAGCCCATAACACCGGACGCACGTTTTATCGTAACTGAAAACTCAAGCATGGATTATAAGATATCGCACACGGTGACGAAGCTTGGAGGGCCCTACTATACGCCTCCGGTCAGCGTTGATGTGAACTTTACATTTGGTGTCGACAAGCTTCCTGGAACATGTGGTGGCCAGACCCTGCCAGGGCTCTCCAAGACGAGCTCCTGCAGTGTCTATCGAAATGGATTCAGTATTTGGAGTTATCCGTATGTCAACTATGACGTCACCAAAGGAGCTATGATCGTTTATTGAGCGTCTTCCTCCCATTTTGGAAATCCTATATGAAGATAAAAATGCTGATTGTTGTGACCAGCGTAGTCGGGATAACAATCATGGCATTTCTCTTGGAGAAGCATCGGCCGATTGTCATGGAGACAAGTGTTGCCGCAGGTTCTCCCCAGGACAGTGCCCCGGGACAACCTCGAAAAGAGAGCGGACGCGTCATCGCCGCTTTGTCGGACCCATCGAGAACCGATCAGGCGGTGCCTGTCCGGATTTTCGCAGCAGGGACATTCGGCGCTACCAGCAACAGCGTCGTCGCGTTGTTGGCAAAGTATTCTCTGGCCTCGGACCCTGAGGTGATACAAAACTGCATCAATGCGGTGCGTGATGTGAATGCGCAGAACTTGTTCTGGAATCGCAAGATGAAGGAGCGGGGCGACGAGATGGATGATGTAAAAATCGATTGCGCTTTGTCAGAAGAGGAGCGGAACAAAAAAATGACTAGTATTGGATACAGTATATCGGCGGACAAAGATATGCTCGCTCTGGTGCTGAAGCAGTCGATGAAGCGAGTGGTTGATACACTGAACACCATGATTCCAGGTCTGAACCCTTCCTTCTTTGATGATCTCTACTCCAGTGTCCCTCCCCCGAGGGAGCATATTGAACGCCAATAGGATACGGCCCAAATCTCAATGGTCTGCGTCACTCGGAGTCGCCCATCTGGAACATGGACGGCAATTGCGCCTATACGTATTTCGAGATTAAAAAACGGCGTAGAGATAACGGGCAGTCGTTCGCATACACCCTTAACTCTCGGCGACCAGAACGGTCTGGTGTTGCCAGCACTCGTCCAGGCGGCCAAGAGGGCCTCCCAGCAAAGCCTCAAGTTCATCCGCTGGCTCCGCCGCTCCCTCCGCGACAAACTCACGGAACACGCCGCCCTGTTCCACCTCGGGGCCCTCTATGCCTCGTCATAGCAACGCCGCTCGGACACCGTTCGGTTTATGGAAGTATCCGTATGTCAACTTTGAAGTCGCCAACGGAACTATAGACGTTCCTTGAGCGTCGTCCTCCCTTTCTGGAAATGTTATATGAAGTTAAGAATGTGGATGGTTGTGACCAGCGTGGTCGGGATAGCAATATTGACATTTCTCTTGGAGAAGCATCGGCCAATTGTCATGGAGACGAGTGATGCCGCGGGTTCTCCCCAGGACAGCGCCCCGGGACATCCTCGAAAAGACAGCGGACGGGTCATCGCCGCTTTGTCGGAACCATCGAGAACCGTTCCGGAGGTGCCTGTCCAGATTTTCGCAGCCGGGACATTCGGCGCTACCAGCAACAGCGTCGTCGCGTTGTTGGAAAGATATTCTCTGCCCTCGGACCCTGAGGTGATACAAAGTTGCATCAATGCGGTGCGTGAAGTGAATGCGCGGAACTTGTACTGGAATCGCAAGCTGAAGGAGCGGGGCGACGAACTGGATGATGTAAGAATCGATCCCGCTTTGTCAGAAGAGGAGCGGAAAAGAAAATTGACGGGTCTTGGATATAGTATATCGGGGGACAAAATAATGCTAGGCCTAGAGCTGGAGCAGGCGAGGAAAATATGGGTTGATACACTAAACACCATGATTCCAGGTCTGAACCCTTCTTTCTTTGATGATCTCTACTCCAGTGTCCCTCCCCCGAAGGAGCATATTGAACGCCAATAGGATACGGCCCAAATATCAATGGTCTGCGTCACTCGGAGTCGCCGGATTATCATGTGCTCACGAGCAACCTGATGAGCGCAGGAGTCAATGCCGCTTCGGTAGGAGTCGTGGCACCTCGGATCTACTGTGACCCGCTACGGTTGCGCCAATACGAGGGTTTCCAATCCACCTACACGAACCGGGTCCCGGATGAAGCATGGGTCAGCATCGAGGAGGGGCGGATGTCCGAGATCTCGCGCCTGGAGATGTTGGATCAAGGTTTTGAGATGTGGGGGAACGCCGCCTCCAATCAGCCGAGGGTCGTTTTGGAGCGGATCATCTCGGAGACCGGGGTCACCAACGAAGAAGTGCTATCGAAGATCTTGGCCATGCGTCCCGATGGGTTCCCGGTCGACCTGCACATGACCAATGGGATCCTCCGAGAATAGACAGGCTCTGAGGTCAGATCGGGCTCGCCCTCCGTTTTTGCGGGACGCCTTCCATCCTCTTCGCCGGGCTGGTCCGTAGATTGGGTGGAAAAGGAACGGCGGCTGGCGTGACCGCCAGCCGCCGTCGCGAGAACGCTGACAGGTCCGTCAGTTGAACTTGTTCTTCCGGTACGCGCCCATGACGGGGGCGTCCGGGTTCACCTCGGGGCCGAAGTAGCGGAGGCAGACGAGCGGCTCGGTCTCGCTGGTGTTCTCGAAGGTCACGCCGGCCTTCGCGCCGTCCTCGGTGCAGAAGTATTCGTCCTCGGTCAGCTCGTTGAAACGGATGAGCTTCGGGCTGACCAACGGCTGGCCGTTGATCTTGCCGGTGCCCTGCACGCAGATCAGGCCGTAGGCGCCGGTGTCCTTCACCGTGCACTGGGTGCCCGGATCGACGGTGAGCTCCTTGGCGGTGAAGAGCTGTTCGCCGTCCACCTTGCCGTAGACGATCCAGCGGTCCACGTAGCCTTCCTTGCGGGTGTCGGCGACGGGCACGGGTTCGAGGTAGTGGTTGTCCTTGAAGTTCGGATCGACGTTCTTCTCCCAATCCAGCTGGTCGACGATGAAGTCGATGTCCTTGTGCTTGCTCTTGGGCATGTCCTTCACGAGCAGGCTCCAAGGCACCTCGCGGCCTTCCACGAGGTTCTGGTACATGCCGAAGACATCGCTGCCCCACTGCGGCTCGTAGGTGCAGAGGCTGCCCGGCGCGTGGAGGATGCACGGATCGATGAGCCAGCCGGAACCGACCTTGAGGCGGTAGGCCTTGGAGAGGTCGAGGATACCGTTGTCGCCCTTGTTCCAGTTCTCGATGCACTTGCGGACCTGGGCCTTGGTCGTGCCCGGCTCGAAGCCCATGAAGGTGTAGGGGAAATTGTTGCCGACGTTGTTGTGCTGCGGCGGGAAGTAGTAGCTCTCCGGCTTGCCTTCTTGGCCGACCAGCTTGGCCTGCTTGGCGGACTGGTGCATGTGGTGGGGGATCGGCCCCATGTTGTCGAAGAACTTCGAGTAGACAGGCCAGCGGCCGTATTTCTTCCAGATCGCTTTGCCGACGAGCGTGGCGCCGGTGTCTTCAACAGCTTGCGCGAGCGTGAAGCGTTCCTTGCCGACGACGACGTAGTTCAGACCTTCGTCCCAGGCGCGGCCTTCGTTGGCGGTCGGGGTGGTGGAGGCGAACCAGCGTTCGTCGATGCCGCCGCGGTTCAGGCCGTAGGCGTAGGTGTCGTCCGGATGGAGCTTGATGCGGAGGCCCGGCTGGAGGAAGGAGCGCGGGACCCATGCGGGCGCGAGGCGGAGCAGGCCGCCGGTGCGGGAGAGTTCGGCGGCGACCTTCGCGGAGGTGTTGCCTTTGGTGGTCTTGAGCTGGTTGACGGTGTTCATGGGGACCTGGTGCGTGTTGCTTTCTTTTGTGAGATAGACTGGCGACTTGCGTTCAGCGTAGCGACAGCGTGGCGGGCGCCGCCAACGGAAAAGTCCCTGCGCGCCCCCCGGTATCCCGGCCCATGGACGCGGACGGGGATGCCGCCGGCGCCAGACCGAGAAGTGGTCGAGCATCTCGCCGAGCTGGGTCTCGAGCTGCTTGAACTCGCGGTGGTCGTCGTCGAAGCCATCCGCGAAATGGTCCGGGATGGCGTCGTTGGCCTTCACGAAATAGGCCGATGCGCGCCGGAGCCATGGGTCGAGGTCCGGCCAATCAGGCCCGGTCCGATAACGGCCTTGGTCGACCGTCTCGTGCAACTCGTGCGACAACGTGACCAGCCGGTAGAGCTCGGCATGGATCGGGTTCGACAGGTCCAGCGAGGCGAGCTTCGCGTCGATCTCAGGCCGCAACCACTGGTTGCGGGCGATGGGCAGCACCCGCTCGATCTCGATGACCGAGACGGTCCGCTCCTCGAAGTAGGCAAAGAGCCGGTGGAACATCCGCGAGTTCTTGCGGGGCCGCTTAGCGTGCATCGATGTGACGGGTGGAGGGTGGGGCGCCCTGTTTTTGGACGAGGTGCGACCGACTTGGAAGCGGCTTTCTCAGCGAAACCGCGGCCGGGGCGAAAGGCACGCGATGAAACTTCCATCGTTCTCGCGGGTGCTCCGGTGGGAATCCGCCCGGAGAATCCGATCGGCTGGAAGAAGCCGGCATGCACTCTTGCGGGGGGCCCGAGATACCGAATGAAAACCGAACTGTTGTCCGCCGCCTGCCTCGTCGCCGTCGTCACCACCGGCTGCATCCACACCCAAGAGACCGTCACCAAGGACGAGCCGCGCGTCGCGATCGAGTTCGAGAACGAGGCCGCCGGCCGCTTGTTCTATGAGACCTTGAGCAAGATCCCCGGTAGCGGATCGCGCCGCGAGAACTCGACGTCGATCGAGATCCCGGTGGTCTTCGAGCACACGACGAAGACGGTCCGCGGGCCGAACACGGCGTTCAACGAGGCTGTCGACCGTACCGACACGAACCGGGACCACAAGATCACCGAGACCGAAGCGAAGATCTTCTCCGCGCAGGTGAAGTGAACGGCGGGCCGGTCACTTCGCGATCGTGGCGCGTTCCTGGAGCCACTTGAGGTCCGGGTTCCCGGGGAAGTAGCGGAAGTGGTTTGCGCCGTCCGCGAGCGAGGCGGCCACCGTGTCCGGCGATCGCCAGCGGTGGCTCTCCACGTGCCCGTCGGCGAAGGCGACGTTGCCCGAGCCGCCGTGCTGCGAGGACGGCAGGTGGTAGAACAGGCCGGTCTCGCCCATCGCGATGGCGAAGGCGGAGAAGCACAAGCTGTCGGGCCCGACGTCGAGGAACGAGAGGATCCGGCTCGGTCCGGCGGGTGCGAGATCGCTGGCTTTTTCGAAGGAGCGGAACCGGTCGCTGTCGAACTCGGCGACCGGCGCGAGCCATCCGAGCCAGCTGTTCAGCGAGTAGCTGCGGACCTTGTGCTCGGCCTTCCCGTTGTAGTTGAAGACCGCGCGATCGGCCGGGCATTTGTAGATCGCGATCGAAGGAAGGTAGCTGGCGAAGGCGGCCCGCTTCGCGTCGATGAGGAACGCGGTGTTGGTGAACGCCTCGGGCTGGGTGTGCCGGCCGCTGAGCACCCAGAGCCGTTGCCCGCCGAGCTCCTCCGGGATGCCGTGGCCGTTCGGCGCCAGCCGGTCCGCATGGTCGTCCGCGTAGAGCTGGCCGGTCAGGGCCAGTTGGCGTTCGTTGCCCATGCAGCGCGCGCGCAAGGCGCTGGCCTTCGCACCCGAGAGCGCTGGCAGGAGCAGCGCCGCCAGCACCGCGATCACCGCGACGACCACCAGCAGTTCGACGAGTGTGAACGCGTTTCGGGCGCGGTGGCCGGGGGGGAGCACGGATGGACCGTAGCCGGTCCGCGCGCGGTGTCAGGGGCGGAGATAGTTCCTCTTTTTGCCGCCGCCCGGGGTCCGTAGACTCCTCCGCATGGACAAGGACCAAGTCGCCGCCATCCTGGTCGAGATCGGGACGCTCCTGGAACTCAAGGGAGAGAACCCGTTCAAGACCCGCGCCTACGTCAACGGCGCCCGGACCTTGGAAGGCCTGACCGAACCGCTCGAGAAGATCGTCGCCGAGAACCGCCTCGGCGAGCTCAAGGGCTTCGGCGAGGCGCTCCAGGAGAAGGTCGCGACCTTGGTGACGACCGGACGGCTTCCCTACTATGAGACGCTGAAGGGGTCGCTGCCGCCCGGCCTCATCGAGATGCTCGACCTCCAGGGCGTCGGGCCCAAGAAGGTGAAGAAGCTCCACGACGAGCTCGGCGTGGATTCCATCGAGAAACTTGAGGCCGCGTGCAAGGATGGACGGGTCGCCGCGTTGGACGGATTCGGCGAGAAGTCCCAGACCAAAATCATCGAGGCCATCGCCTTCCGCCGGCAGTTCGCTTCGCGGCACCGTCTCGTGGACGCGCTCAAGGTCGCCGAACCGGTCCTCGAGTCGTTGCGCGGGCATCCCGACGTCATCCGTTGCAGCACCGCCGGCAGCCTTCGCCGGTGGAAGGAGGTCATCGGCGACATCGACTTCCTCGTCTCGTCGAAGGCCCCTGCGGAAGTGATCGCGTTCTTCGTCGGCCAGCCGGGCGTCCGGAGCGTGCTCGCCCAAGGTGAGACGAAGGCCAGCGTCATCCTCGGCGAAGGCATCCAGGCCGACCTCCGCGTGGTGGCCGACGTCGAGTACCCGTTCGCGCTCGCCTACTTCACCGGCAGCAAGGAGCACAACATCGCCATGCGCCAACGTGCCATCGCGCGCGGGTTGCGGCTCAACGAATACGGGCTCTTCCGCAGCACGGAGGAGACGCGCGATCCGGCCTTGCGTGTCGCGTGCGCCGAGGAGAAGGACCTCTTCGCCGAGCTGGGCCTGCCCTACATCCCGCCGGAGCTGCGGGAGGACCTCGGCGAGTTCACGGCCGGCGAAGCGGGCGACCTGCCGCGACTCATCGAGTGGACCGACCTGAAAGGCTCCCTGCACAACCACTCGGACTGGAGCGACGGGCGGAACACGCTCGAAGCCATCGCCGCCCAGGCCCACGAGCTCGGGCTCGATTACTGGGCGATCACCGACCACTCGCGCGCGAGTTTCCAGGCCAACGGCCTCGACGAGGACCGTCTGCGCCGGCAGCTCAAGGCAGTCGCCGAGGTGAACCGGTCCTATGCCGAGGAAGGCAGCGACTTCCGGCTGCTCACCGGCAGCGAGGTGGACATCCTCAAGGACGGCCTCGACCTCGGCGACGACCTGCTCGCGGAGCTCGACGTCGTGGTCGCCAGCCTGCATGTGCCGGCGAGCGACGAGGCCGAGAACACCCGGCGCTTCATCCGCGCCGCCGAGAACCCCTTCGTCCACATGCTCGGCCATTTGAGCGGACGCCTCCTGCTCGAGCGCGACGCCTACAAGCTCGACCAGCGCGCGGTGATCGACGCCTGCGCCGCGACCGGCACCTGGATCGAGCTGAACGCCTCACCTTACCGGTTCGACCTTGATTGGCGGCTCTGGCGGTACGCCAAGGAGAAAGGCGTGAAGTGCCTGATCAACTGCGACGCCCATCGGCTCGAGCACGTCGCATGGCTCCGGCTCGGCGCCGGCATCGCGCGCAAGGGCTGGCTCACCAAGGCCGATGTCGTCAACACGCTGCCGCTCGCGGCGCTCCGCGCCGAGCTGCGGAAGAAGCGGGATCGGGCGGTCCGATGACGTTCATCAACGGGGCGGCGACCAGCCGTTGAGGGAACGTTCATCGCCCCGCGCGGCCTCGATGCCGAGGCCTTCCATCACCTCGCCGATGAAGTAGAGCGATCCGGTCACCAGGACGAACGGATCGGCTGCGACGAGCTTCAGGGCGGCGCCGGCGGATCCCGCGGCCTTGACCGGGCGACCGGCGCCGGTCGCGACGCAGGCGGCGCGCAGGTCCTCGGCGGTGACGGTCCGTTCGTTCCCGACCGGGGCGGTCACCACCCGGGAGGCGAGCGGGACGAGGTCCGCAACCATCGCGCGCCAGTCTTTGTCGGCCAACATGCCGAGCACGAGCGTCGGGCGCTTGCCGGGGAATGTTTCTGCGAGCGCCGTCCGGAGCGCGGCGATACCGGCGGGATTGTGCGCGCCATCGAGCACGAGCGTCTGGGCCCCGCGCCGGAGCACCTGGAGGCGTCCCGGCCAGCTCACCTCCGCCAATCCCTCCAGCAGCTGCGTGTCGTCGACCGGCAGCACGAAGCGCAACAGCCGCACCGTCGCGGCCGCGAGCGCCGCGTTGGCCCGTTGATGGCGGCCGAGCAGCGGGATCTCCGCCTTGAAGCGCGCGATCTCCGGCTCGCCGAGAGTGATCACCGGGGCGTCGAGCTCCTTCGCCTTGTGGACGATGATGGCCAGGGCACCGGGGTCTTCCGCGGCGGTGACGACCGGGACGCCGGGCTTGATGATGCCGGCCTTCTCGCTCGCGATGGCGGCGATGGTGTCGCCGAGGATCCGTTGGTGGTCGAAGGCGACGTTGGTGATCACGCTGGCGAGCGGTGTGACGATGTTCGTCGCGTCCAGGCGCCCACCCAGGCCGGTCTCCCAGATGACGAGGTCCACGCGCTGCTCCGCCAGATATCGCAGCGCGAGCACGGTCGTGAACTCGAAGAAGGTCGGCGTCATCGTGTCCGCGAGCCGCTCCAGCTCCGAGACGTGCCGCGCGAGGTCGGCGTCGGCGATGGGGACGCGTCCGACCTGGATCCGTTCGCCGAAGCGGACGAGATGCGGCGACGTGTAGAGCCCGACCTTGAGGCCCGCCTTCCGGTACACGCTTTCCAGCAGCGCGCAGGTCGAGCCCTTGCCGTTCGTCCCCGCGACGTGGATGAAGCGCAGGCGTTCCTGCGGATCACCGGCAAGCGCGGCGAGCCGGCGCGTGGTGCGGAGGCCGGGCTGGAATCCGTGGAGCTGGAGCGAACGCAGGTGCGCGATGGCCTCGTCGTAGGTCACGCGGCAACTGGTAATCGCGAATCCGTCGGAGGCGAAGCCCGAAGCGC
Organism: uncultured Verrucomicrobiota bacterium; assembly: GCA_903916195.1. GTDB lineage: Bacteria > Verrucomicrobiota > Verrucomicrobiia > Limisphaerales > UBA9464 > CAIVQB01. The sequence goes on from CAIWVP010000137.1 coordinate 9,216, forward strand.
CCGCGCCCTTTCTATCCGGCGTTCGACAGCGAGCGGCCGGGATGGTCTCTTCGGACCGCCATGCGACTGACCTTCCGCCGTTTCGACCTCGCGCTGAGACATCCATGGGCGATCTCGACCGATCTCGGACAGGGTGGCGGGAGATCGGCGTATCCGGTCGTGTTCGTCGAGCTCACGGACGCGCAGGGCCGCCACGGCCTCGGCGAAGGATCGCCATCGAGCCAGTACCATGAGTCGCACGAGACCGTGGCGGCGTTCCTTGGTCGCGTGGATGCGGACCGCCTCTCGTTCGACGACCCGGCCGGCAGCATGGCGTATCTGGATTCGGTCGCTCCGGGGAACTTTCCGGCGAAGTGCGCCGTGGACCTCGCGCTGCTCGACGGCGCGGCGAAGGCGGCGGGCCGGCCGGTCTGCGACCTGCTCGGGCTCGGCTTCACCGAGGGCAGGCATGTCACGTCGTTCACTATCGGTCTCGACACCCCGGAGATCATGGCGCGGAAGACCGTGGAGGCGGCCGCCATGCCGGTGCTGAAGATGAAGCTCGGTTGCCCGCGCGACCGGGACAACTTCGCGGCCGTCCGCGGCGCCGCGCCGGGCAAACCGGTCCGGGTGGATGCCAATGCCGGTTGGGCGACGAAGGAGGAGGCGCTGCGGAACATCCTCTGGCTCGCGGACGACGGGAAGATCGAGTTCGTCGAGCAGCCGATGCCGCCGGAGCTACCGGACGCGGATTGGGGGTGGCTCAAGGAGCGTTCGCCGCTGCCGATCTTCGGCGACGAGCTCTACCAGAGCGTGGCGGATGTCGACCGTTGCGTGCGCTGCGTCCACGGCGTGAACGTGAAGCTGGTGAAGACCGGGGGCATCCTCGCGGCCAAGGCCGCTCTGGAAGCCGCGCGCGATCGCGGACTGAAGACGATGCTCGGCTGCATGATCGAGTCGTCGGTGTTGATCAGCGCCGGTGCGCACCTGGCCGAGCTGACGGACCACCTCGACCTCGACGGGAACCTCCTCATCACGAACGACCCGTACGAGGGCGTGCGGACCGGGCGCGGCGTGATGGGCTTCAGCGGGGTCGGTGCCGCCACCGGCCTCCGCACGACGGCCCTTGGCTGAGGTCGACCCGGCGGAGCGCTTCCACCGCTGCCTCAGCGGACGAGCAGCTTCTCGAGGTAGCCCACGGCCTGGCGGACGTTGGCGTCGACCTCCATGCGGTTCTTCACCGCGCGGCAGGCGTGCAGGACGGTGCCGTGGTCGCGACCGCCGAAGGCATCGCCGATGGCGGCGAGGCTGGACCCGGTGAGCTGGCGGGAGAGGAACATGGCGACCTGTCGCGGGAACGCGATGTTCTCCGGACGGCGCTTGCTGGTCATGTCGGCCAGCCGGATGTCGTAGTGGTCGGCGACCTTCTTCTGGATGAAGTCGATCGTGATGGTCTGCCGGCCTTCTTCCTGGAGGATCTCGCGGAGCAGCGTCTCGACGGTCTCGAGCTTCAGCGGTTTGCCGGTGAGCTGGGCGTACGCGGCGACGCGGGTGAAAGCGCCTTCGAGACGGCGGATGTTGGTGCGGATGTGCTCGGCGAGGAAGTTGAGGATCTCCGGCGGCAACGCGTAGCCGAAGGTCTGCTCCTTGTTGCGGAGGATGGCCAGGCGTGTCTCGACGTCGGGCGGCTGCACGTCGGCCGTCTGGCCCCATTCGAAGCGGGAGATGAGGCGGGCCTCGAGGCCTTGGATCTCGTTGGCCGGTCGGTCACAGCTCAGCACGATCTGCTTCCGCGATTCATGGAGCGTGTTGAAGGTGTGGAAGAACTCCTCCTGGATGCGCTCCTTGCCGGCGAGGAACTGGATGTCGTCCACGAGCAGCACATCGACCTGGCGGTATTTCTTGCGGAACTTGGCGAGGGAGTTGTTCTGGAGCCCGTCGATGAACTCGTTGGTGAACTTCTCGCAGCTCAGGTAGGCCACTTTCGCGTTCTTCTTCTGCGCCATCATCTGGTGGCCGATGGCGTGGAGCAGATGGGTCTTCCCGAGGCCCACGCCACCAAGGAGGAAGAGCGGGTTGAAGGTCTTGCCGGGATTCTGCGCGACCGCCATCGAAGCGCTGTGCGCGAACTCGTTGTTGTTGCCGACGACGAAGGTCGAGAACGTGTAACCGGGGTTGAGCAACGGCTCGCCGGGCCTGGGCGCGGTCGGGGTGGATGGCGCGGCGTCCTCGGCCGGCTCCGGCTCCTCCACCGCCGCGGGGGCGGCGGGCGTGCCCGGCAAGGCGGCGACCACCGGAGCGACGACCGTGAACGCCAGGGCCATCGGCTTCACGGCGGCGCGGCTCACGACGGACCGGAGCAGGTCGAGATAGTTGTCCTTGAGCCACATCTCGCAGAACTCGTCGGCGACCCCGAGCGTGAGCGTCTCGCCCTTGAGCGACACCGGCTGGATGGGCGCGAACCACAGCGCGTAGATCTCGGTCTTCAGCATACCGCGCAGTGCGTCTTGCGCGGCAGACCAGAGGGCTTGAGCGGTGGCGGGCATGGAGGAAGCGGTCAAGAAGGTTTCCGGGGAAAATCGAGGTTTATTCACGTCGCCCGCGTCACCCTGCCGTAACGTCTCGGCGGCGAAGGATTTGCGTGAGGACTTCGCCGGCGGTCCGGCCGCCCGCGATGGGATCCAAGCCGAGCAGACCACACCTCGTCAGACGAATTAACCCGTTGTTTATCAACGGGTTGTGTTTCATCTGGACTGCAATTGAGGCGACGTGGCTCACGGGACTGTATTCCGTTAGGACCGGATTGACGGGCGGCGTTCTAGGCAACGGAGGCGTGGCAAACTAGACCAAACTATTAAGTCTTGTGCCCAAGTTGTTCACAACGCGTTTTTGGGCCTGTTTTCGGAGGTCGCCGGCTTCTCGCCGACGTGTTTCCGTTCCTTGGGCGGGAAGCCGACGTGGCCGTCATCCCGGCACGTCCGCGAAAGTCCGCGGAACGGATTCAGACGGCGTGCTCGCCGCGTTCCTCGGTCCGGATGCGGATGGCCTCTTCGATGGCCGAGACGAAGATCTTGCCGTCGCCGATCTTGCCGGTCTTGGCGGCACCGACGATGGCGGCGACCGCCTTGGCGACGACGTCGTCGGACACGACGATCTCGAGCTTGATCTTGGGGAGGAAATCCACCGTATATTCGCTGCCGCGGTAGATCTCGGTGTGCCCCTCCTGGCGCCCGAAGCCCTTGACCTCGCTCACGGTCATGCCTTCCACGCCGGCTTCGTGCAGTGCTTCCTTCACTTCCTCGAGCTTGAACGGTTTGATGATGGCTTCGATTTTTTTCATGGGGGGCGGCGGAGACGAAGGCGCCGTTGTAGGACGCGGGTGGCCGGAAGTAAACGGGGTTCGCGCGGAAAGTCGCGGGGTCGCGCCGGATGGCATCGGGCCCGCGGAATCGGCGGCTCTTGCCACTCTCCGGGACCGATGACAGCTTGCGCACCGATTTATGGCTCACGTCAAACTGCACATCCCGGGCCCCGTCGAGGTCAGCCCGAAGACCTTCGAGGCGCTCTGTCGACCGATGATCGGTCACCGCGGCCAAGGGTTCAAAGACCTGTACGGCAAGATGCAGCCGCAGCTGCAGACCCTCCTGGGCACGAAGCAGCGGGTCTACCTCAGCACGTCCAGCGCGTGGGGCGTGATGGAGGGGGCGTTGCGGAACCTCACCAGCAAGCGGGTGCTCAACTGCATGAAGGGGGCGTTCTCCGACAAGTGGTTCGACGTGGCGCAGAAGTGCGGCAAAGAGGCCGAGGCGCTCCAGGTGCCGTGGGGTTCGCCGATCCGCGCCGAGCAGATCGACGCCCGACTGGCGACCGGGCAGTTCGACACGCTCACGCTCATCCACAACGAGACCAGCACGGGCACGATGTCGCCGCTCGCGGAGATCGCCGCGCTCAAGGCGAAGTATCCCGACGTGATGTTCATCGTCGACGCGGTGAGCTCGATGACGGCGGTGCCGCTCGGGTTCGACGCGCTCGGCATCGATGTGCTGCTCGCCGGCACGCAGAAGGCCTTCGCGTTGCCCCCCGGACTCGCGGTGTTCGTCGCCTCGTCCGCCGCCCTCGCCAAGGCCGCCACCCTCAAGGACCGCGGATACTACTTCGATTTCGTGGAGTTCGAGAAGAACGCCAAGGAGGACATGACGCCCAGCACGCCGAGCATCCCGCACATCTACGCGCTCGGCTCCAAGCTCGACGAGTTCTTCGCCGAAGGGCTCGAGGCCCGTTACGCCCGCCATGCCGAGACCAACCAGATGCTCCGCGACTGGATCGCCAAGCACGGCTTCACGCTGTTCCCGGAACCGGAGTTCTCGTCCAAGACCCTCGTCTGCGTGAACAACGGAGCCCGGCCCGGCAGCCGCGTGGTGGATGCGGCCAAGCTCCAGAAGCTCGTCAAGGACCAGGGCATCCTCATCGACGGCGGTTACGGCAAGATCAAGGGCACGACCTTCCGCATCTCGAACATGGGCGACGAGACCCCCGAGACCATCGGCGCGCTCATCGCGGTGCTCGACAAGGCGATGGCCCAGCTCTGAACCGACGTCCGGGATCTTCGCGCGACAGGGCCGGCATCGCGCCGGCCCTGTCCTTTTTCTGGCGGACCGGCATGTTCGCCCCATGTCCAAGCCCGAGATGAAACCGATCCCGCCCGCGGAGCTCGTCGAGCTCGCGCTCGGCGTGCTCCGGTCCGCCAAGTTCCCGCAACTCGCCACCATCGACGGCGACCAACCGCGGCTGCGGCCGGTGTCGCCCGTGAAGACCGACGGCTTCACGATCTACGTCGCCAACCTGCGCAGCTACGGCAAGACCGCCGAGATCGCCGCCAATCCCAAGGTGGAGCTGTGCTACGTGGACGACCGCCATGACCAGGTCCGCATCACGGGGATCGCCGAGGTGCTGGCCGACCGGCCCGCGCTCGAGGAGATCTGGGAGAGCAACCCGCTCCTCCGTCGGTATCTCGGTTCGTTGGACAACCCGATGCTCATCGTCTATCGCGTCGTGCCCTCGCGCGTCCGCTACATGAAGGAATGGGCGCTGGATTACCACGAGGTGCCCCTCGCCTGAACCCGTGGTCCCGTCGTCCGCCAGGCCGGGCCGTCAGCGCCACTCGCCGGTCCGGAGGTAGGGCTTGAGCCGGGCCTTGAGCGCCTCGCGACCACGGTGGATCAGCGATTTCGTGGCCTGCAACGACGTGCCGAGCACCGCGGCGATCTCCTCGTAGCTGAGCTCGCCCTCGCGGCACAGGACGATGGCGGTGCGCTGTTTCTCGGGCAGCGCCGACAGGGCCTCTTCCACCTTGGCGAACAGCTCGGCCCGTTGCGTGGCATCGTCCGCGGCGGCCTCGCGGCGGTCCTCGATCTGGCGGTACGGATGGCCCTCGTCGTCGTCGCGCGGTTCATCGAGGGAATCGGCCGGATGACGGGCGCGGCGGCGCACCTCGTTCAGGCAGAGGTTGCGCGCGATGGTGAAGAGGAAGGTGCTGAACTTGGCGGCGACCTCGTAGCGGCCGGCCGTCTTCCAGAGCTGCACGAACACGGATTGCGCGAGGTCTTCGGCCTCGTCCGCGTCCGGCAAGGTCCGGTAGACGAAGCTCATGACCGGCTGGCGCCAGCGCAGCATGAGCGCGTCGAAGGCGTCCCGGTCGCCCCGCTTCACGCGCAGCATCAGGTCGGCGTCGGCATCGTGGCCGGCATCGGGCGGGGAAGCCATCGGGACAGCGTCATGGAAAACCAGGACCGCAACAAGGTTGCGGGCGACAGGTTGCGGGCGACCGCCATCGACGCCGGGGCATCCTTGAACCCCGCCCCGGGAACCCTCACGTTCCGTCCGCGTGAAATCCATCCTCGCGAAGATCGAGGCCAACGCCGCCAAGCGGCTGCCGCTCCCGCCCGGTCGCAAGCCGTCCGAGGAGCTCGTCCGGTACAAGGGCTTCCTCAAGGAGGAGTCCCAGCGCCTGAAGATGCTCCATCGCGGCGATGCCGGCGGCATCGAGATCTGCCGCGCCCGCGCCGAGATGATGGACGTGATGATCCGCCACATCCACGACGCCGTCCGCGCCGCCTTCCCGGCCAAGGGAAAGGCCCCTCGCCTCGCCTTGGTCGCCTTCGGAGGCTACGGCCGAGGCGAGCTGAACCCGTGCAGCGACATCGACCTGATGTTCCTGCATGCCGGAGGCGCCGACCTGAAGGCGACCGTGCTCGGCGAATGGACCAGCGGCCTGCTCTACACGTTGTGGGACATCGGACTGAAGGTCGGGCACGCCGTCCGCACCGTCGACGAGTGCGTCGCTGTCGCGAACACGGACATGCAGTCCAAGACCTCGTTGCTCGAGGCGCGGCTGATCACCGGCGACGCCGACCTCTTCGCGAAGATGCAGGAGCGGTTCGTCGCGAAGTGCATCCGCGGGCACGAGGACGAGTACATCCGCCAGCGGGTCACCGACCAGGCGACGCGGCGGACGAAGCACGGCGATTCAGCGGCGATGCAGGAGCCGAACATCAAGAACGGCTGCGGCGGCCTGCGCGACTACCAGAACCTTTTCTGGATGACCGCCTTCAAGCTCGGCCTGCGCACGCCCGCCGAACTCCAGGCGGCGGACCAGATCAACGCGGCCGAGCGCAAACAGCTCGAGGCGGCGCACGATTTCCTGCTCCGGGCCCGCAATGAGCTGCACTACGTCGCCGAGCGGCCGGTCGATGTCCTCGCCGCGAACGTGAAGCCCGCGGTCGCCTCCGGCCTCGGCTACGCCGACCGTTCGCCGCGGTTGCGCGTCGAGAAGTTCATGCGCGACTACTATACCCACGCGCGGAACCTCTATCTGATCACCCGCACGCTGGAGCAACGGCTCGCGCTGGTGCCGACGCCGGAGCGCGGCATCCGGAGGTTCTTCGGGCGCCACGCGGCGGCCCGGGCGGCCGCGGACGAGGTGGACGGCTTCCGCATCGTCGGCACGCAGCTGGTCGCCTCCTCGCGCGGCGTGCTTCGCGAGGACCCGCACCGGCTCATGCGCGCGTTCCTGCACGCGCAGCTGCGCGGCCTCACCTTGCATCCGGACCTCGCGCAGCTGATGCGCCAGTCGGTCACCGCCGGTCTGGTCGACCGCTCGTTCATGTTGAACGGCAAGGTGCGCGAGACCTTCCTCGAGATCCTCAACGCCCGGGGCAACGTCGCCCCGGCGGTGCGCGCGATGCACGAGGTCGGGTTCCTCGGCCGATATCTGCCCGAGTTCGGCAAGCTGACGAACCTCGTCCAGCACGAGTTCTACCACCAGTACTCGGTGGACGAGCACACGCTGGTCTGCGTCGCGAAGCTCGACCAGGTGTGGGAGGCTTCGTCACCGCCCTCGAGCCTGTACACGGAGATCTTCCAGGCGGTGGAACGGCCGTACGTGCTCTACCTCGCCTTGCTGCTCCACGATTCGGGCAAGGCCATCCCGGGCGAGCGCCATGAGATCGTCGGCGGCCGGCTGGCGTTGCGTGCCGCCGCGCGGCTCCGGTTGGACGAGGCGACGACCGGCACCCTGAGGCTGCTGATCGAGCAGCATCTGGCGATGGTGCAGATCAGCCAGCGCCGCGACCTCGAGGACCCGGCGGTGATCCACCAGTTCGCGCTGCAGGTGCGGAACCAGGAGACGCTCGACCTGCTCGCGTTGCACACCTTCGCGGACTCGATGGGGACCAGCGACACGCTGTGGAACGGGTTCAAGGACTCCCTGCTCTGGCAGCTGTGGCGGAAGACGCGCGACGTGCTGCGCGGCGGCAGCGAGTTCATCAAGGCCGAGCAGAAGCAGCGCGAGCTGCTGCGCGAGGAGGTGCGGGGGATCCTGCCCAAGACGTTCAGCGAGGAAGAGGTCGACGCCCATTTCAAGGGGCTCCCGCCGCGCTATTTCCAGATCCACGCGCCGCGCGCGATCGCGCGCGACCTCACGCTGGCCCACCGCTTCATGCACCTCCAGCTCACCGATGCGGATCGCGCGCTGGAGCCGGTATTCGTATGGCACGACGAGCCCGCGCGCGGGTTCACCGGTCTGCACATCTGCACCTGGGACCGCACCGGTCTCTTCGCCAAGCTCACCGGCGCGCTGGCCGCCAGCGGGCTGAACATCCTCGCGGCCCAGATCTACACGCGCGCGGACGGCATCGTGCTCGATGATTTCTTCGTGACCGATGCCCGCACGGGAAAGCTGCCGGACGGCGGCACGCGCGAACGTTTCGAGAAGCTGGCGCTGGATGTCCTGGCCCGCGACGCCGATCCGGCGAAGCTCCTGGCCCGCGCCCCGGTCTACCAGCCGCTCTACCGCGCTGTGGGCGGTGAATCGCTCGGCACGGTGATCCGCTTCGACAACGCGACCTCGGGCAACCGCACGGTGATCGACGTCGAGACCGAGGACCGCGTCGGCCTGCTCTTCGCCCTGTCGTCCGAGCTGAGCGAGCTGGGCCTCGACCTCGCGTTGGCGAAGATCGTGACCGAGAAAGGCGCGGCCATCGACAGCTTCTACGTCACCGAAGAAGGCGGCGAAAAAGTCGTCGCGCCGGCTCGGCAGAAACAGATCGTACAACGCCTCCTCAAGGCGATCGACCAGATCAGCCCGTCGTGACGTCCGTATCCGCCGGCCTCGCGCTCCTCAGTTCGTGCCGGTGAGCAGCTGGAGCAGGGCGGCGTCCTTCTCGGGTCCGTTGATGAAATCGAAGGCGCGCAGGTAGCGCTGCTTCTCCGGCTCGGTGGTCTTCTTGTCGGTGATCATCTTCACCAGCAAGGCGGGCGTCTGCTTGCTGCGCGAACGCCAGACCACATCGCGGCCGGCCGGGGTGTCCCAGCGGTCGCCCACGGCGGCCAGGTAGGCGCCGAGATAGGCGTCCCATTGGCGATCGGCGCCGATGCCGAGGGCTTCGAGATACCAGCGGTCCTTGCCGTCGTGCCGCGCCGCGAGCTTCGCCCACAGCGCCGGGGCCGCGGGCGCGCTGCTGCCGCGGAGGGCGAGGGCGACCTCGCGCCGGACCTGCGGGCTCGGGTCGTCGACCAAGGGGCCCGCCACGGCGATGAGGTCGAGGCCGAGTTCGCGCGCCAAGCGCAGGCCGGCGACACGGATGTCGCTGTCGGTGTCCTTGAGCGCCGCGGACACCTGCTTCAGCTCGTTGCCCTTGATCCGGGCGAGGAGCTGCAGCGCGCGGGCGCGTTGGCGCGGCTCGGTGCCGTTCCACACCTTCTTGAGCTCCTTCGAGGCTTTCCCGCCCATCTCGTGGAGCGCGTTCCAGGCGAGGTAGCGCGTCTCGTGGTTCGGCGACCGCAGCGCGGCGACGGCGCCTTTGGCGGACTTGAGGTCGAGCTTGGGGACCGCGGGGCGGTTGCCCTTGGGCGCGACGCGGTAGATCCGGCCGGTCATGGTCTCCAGCTTCTGGTCGGCCATGGAATGGCCGCCGACGCCGGAGTCGTTCCAATCGGCGACGAACAGCGCGCCGTCGGGCCCGACGGCCACATCGCTCGGGCGGAACCAATCGTCCGCGCTGGTCAGGATGTCGGTCACGGTGCCGGCGTATCCGGCGCCGTCCTGGGTCGCGGGATAGGCCCGCACGACCCGCGGTCCGGCGTCGCAGTGGACGACCTGGCCGCGGAAGACGGCGGGAAGAAGGTCGCCTTCGTAGACGGCGATGCCGGTCGGTGCGCCGGCGCCGGTCTGGACGAAGTTCGGGACGACGCCGGGATCGTTCAGATGCCAGTGCCGCTTCGGGACCTCGGATTCCCAACCGGTGCGTTTCTGGCCCCAGCCCGCGCCCGTCATCTCATCGCTGTAGCCGAAGTTGCCGCCCTCCATCACGTAGTTGATGCGGACGCCTTGGTTGCCGTCGTCATCGTTGTCCGATTGCCAGACGGTGCCGAAGGAGTCGACGGCCAGCTCGTAGTTGTTGCGGAAGTTGTGGCCGAGCACCTCGACGTTCGAGCCGTCGATGTCGCAGCGGAACGCCATGCCTTGGCGGTACGGCCGGCCTTTGTCGCTGATCTCGCGGCCCGAGGCGTCCTTCACGAGGGTCCCGCCCTCGATCTGCTCCTTGGTGAGCTTGCCGTGGAGCGGGAGGTCCTTCTGGACGGGCCGGCGCAGGACCCGGCCGGCGTTGCCGCAGTTGAAGTAGAGCTTGCCGTCCGGCCCGAAGACGAACGCGTGCGCAGCATGGTCGTGATCGGCTTGGCCGACATCGGTGGTGAAGAGCAGCTCGCGCTTGTCGGCCACGTCGTCGCCGTCGGTGTCGGTCAACACGAAGATGTACGGCGCGCTGGAGACGATGACCTTGTTGCCCAGCACGCAGATGCCGAGGGCGGTGTTGATGCTGAGGTCCTGGTAGAAGGTCTTGGCCTTGTCCGCGATGCCGTCGCCGTCGGTGTCCTCGAGGATCTGGATGCGGTCGCCGTCGGGCCGGAGCACGCCCCACTTCTGGAAGCTGGAGCGGTAGTTCGCGCCTTCGGTCACCCAGACGCGGCCGCGGTGGTCGACATCCATGTCGGCCGGGTTCACGACCATCGGTTCCAGCCCGAAGAGCCCGACCTCGAGGCCGTCGGCGACCTTCATCCGCGCGAGCTGGGCCTTGGCGTTCCCGGGACCGGACCGTGTGGCGTCGCCGTGCGCGACGAGCGAGAGAGCGACGACCGCGGAGGCGAGGAAGGAGCGGCGGGCAAGGTGGTGGTTCATGGTCGGATGGAACGGACGGTGCCGGGAAGAACGATGCGGGTCACTTCGGGTCGAGGTTTTTCCGGAGCTGTTCTTGGGTGACGGTCGAAGGGATCCCGTCCGCCGGCACGTCGCCCTTGGCGATCCAGACCAGGGCGTTCAGGACCAGTTTGCGGAAGTTGTCGTCGCCCCAGCTTTTGTGGTAGTGGCCGCCCGTGAAGCCGAACCCGCGCCCGCCGCCTCGGGAAGCGGGCCGGTCGTAGGTCCACATCAAGGTCTGGGCTTCTCCGCGGGCGACCTCGGCGCGCACGAACGGATTGCCGCTGTGCGGGCCGTTGGCGCCGACGGTCTCCTTCGGCGGGACGACGCTGAGTATGGGCGTGATGCCTTCCAGTCCAGGCGCGAAGCGCATGTGGTAGTACCACTCGTCGTGCATCTGGAAGGGCTTCACGCCCCGGGTGACGGCGTGTTCCGGGAAGCGGTCGAACCGCGCGGTCCAGGTCGGGTTCACGCTCCAGAACATCTCGAAGTAGCCGCCGGTCCACCGGAGCATCGCGAAGCCGGGCTCACCCGCCGGAACTTCGACGCCGTAGTGCGCGGTGCCGATGCCGACGCCTTTGGCCGCGAGGCCGTCGAGCAGCTTGAGGCGCTCCGGCTTGATGGCGGGGTGGCCGGAGCCGCCGTCGGCGAAGAGCAGGACCGCATCGGCGGAGAGCAGCACCGATACGTCGTCCGGCCAGCCGTTGCTGACCACGGTCGGGCGGATGCCGGGGATCTTGGCCAGGCAATCCGAGAGCAAGAGCGCTCCGGCGCGGAACTCGTGCTCGGCCTTCCCGTGGCTCGGTGTGCCGGCGATGAGGACGATGGACTTGTCGGCGGCTTCGGTGGCGAACGCCGCGGACACGGCAAGGAGTAGGGCGAGAGCTCGTTTCATGGGACAGGTGAATCCTGGCCCATACCGACCGCGCCGTGAACCGGTTTCTTCGATCCGGAACGCGTCGGTCTCAGTGGGCCGGGCTGTTCGTCGCGACGACCACCGCCGTTTCGCGGGGTTGCACGAGGGGCGGCCGCGGTGGCGGCGGCAGGGGCGGCGTGGCGATCTTCTGGACCAGCCTGCGCCATGCCGCGCGTTGGTCGGCCGGCATCGCCTGCCACTTGGCCGCGCTCTGGAGGAACTCCGACCGTTCTTCCGGAGAGAGCGCCCCGAACTGCCGGAAGGCCCGGACACAGCGGTCGCGGAGCTCGGGTGGAAGGCTGGAGAACTTCGCCAGCGTGCGCTCCATCTGCTGGCGCTCCACGTCGGGCAGACGGCTCAGGGTCTTGTCGCGCTCAGGTCCGCTCAGGTCGAAGAAGCGCGAGAAATGGGCGGCTTTGCGGGCGCGTTCTTCGGCGGGAAGGGAGATCCACCGGGCGAACTGCGCCTCGATCTCCGGCCGCGCGGGAGTTGGGACCTGTTCCAACAGGGCCGCGAGCTTCCTCGGGTCCGCGCTCTCTTGCCGGACGAAATACGACAGCGAACGCTCGGTCTCCAGGATCTCGCGGCGCGTGTCCTCCGGTAGGGCGTCCCAAGCCTGTAGCCGTTCCTCGAGCAACGGACGGTCCTCGGCCGGGACGCGTTCGAGGCGGTTGCTGCGGACCGTCGCCGGTGCCCGGAGCAGCGGCGATAGGTAGAACTGCAGCTGTGCGACCTGGAGGCGCAGCTCCCGCTGGTCCGGCGGGAGCGCTTCGAACTCCTTCAGTTTCGCGACGATCAAGGCGCGGGCCGGCTCCGGCTTCGAAGCCAGCAGCTCGGACCGTTGCGATGCCGTGGCAGCCAAGAGCTGGCGGAAGAGGACGGCCGGAGATCGCTGCGGCTCCGGCACCGGCGGCGGCACGGACGACACGGCGACCAAGCGCACCGTCAGCAGGATCAACAGGAGTGGCCGTGAAAGGTGCGAGCCCATCGTCGGAAGCTTCACTGGGCCAGCGCCGCGACGAGCTCGACGTCGCCCGGAAGCGGCGTGGCTTCGAGCGCGCGGATCGCGTCGAAATCGCGGAGCGTCTCGACATCGGGGAAGACCTGCGCGACCTCGGCGACGTTTGTGGCGAGCTGCGCGCGTTGATGGGCCTGGAATTGCCACCATCCGGACATCGCCACGGCCAACGCGGCGAACGAGACCGCAGGGCCGATGATGCGGAACCCTCCCAGCCAAGCGGGCCAGCCGCGGCTCCGTCGTTTCCGGTCGGCTTCATCCCGGTCGATCTCTGCCCAGACCCGGGAGGCGAAGTTGCCGGGGACGGGTGGCGCCGGCAGCACGTCGAGCGCGGCATCCAATGCCAGTTCTTCGGCCAAGCGCGCCTGCTCTCGCGGGCGGCCGGCGAGGCGCCGATGCAAGGCATCAGCCTCGCCGGGCGTCAGCCGGCGGCCTTCCAAGGCATCCAACCAATCAGCATGGGGGTCAGGCGTGTTCATGCGAGACCCGGGTTCAAAACCGTCCCGGAGGGAAAGTTGCGGGCGACGGGCAAACGGTCCGAGGCTGAAGCCTATCGTGGCCGAATCAGGTCTTTGAAAGCCATCCGGGTCAGGCTTTCCTCGCCGCGGTAGGTTCCGGACGAATCAAGAAGGCAGTGCTTCGGGTCGGCGAAGATCACCACGTCGCCGAGTGTGGCTTCGTGATCGAGGCCGATGCGGAAGTCGTCGCAGGATGGGAGAGACGTTTCTCGGGGCACATCCACCCCGCGGTCCGAGCCGCCGCTGAGTTCGCTGCGTTGGCAAGCGAGCGATGGCACTACTATCGGCAACAAGCCGGCACTGTCCGCGGCATTGATGAGCTGAGACGAAGCATCGCCGAGGATCCCAAGACCGTGGTGGCGATGATGGCGGTGGTCAGAGCGGATGGGGTTCCCCCGAGCCAGCCTGCTCGGCGTGTGTCATTTCCGCCGGACTTGGTGCAACAATCTGTTCGTCGATTTCCTGACCGCTCAACCGGAGATCGCGAGCCGCTCCGGTCTGCCTGTGTCGGGCGTGGGCACGTTGCTTTTGGCAACTGTCGTAGAAGTGGCTGCCGAGATCCAAGCCCCTGCCATCTGGGGCGAAACCACCAAAGGGTCGGCGGCCTTCTACAAAAAGACCCTGGATTTACGGCACG